>PMDM01000292.1 GCA_003155565.1 Methylococcaceae bacterium
GGTATAATCCAGCGGGCGTGGATGAGGGTATCGACGATCATGATGGTTTCCAAATTTAGATAGCCGAATTATAACTTTTTAGCCTAAGTTCCAATTAAATAAATGACAAGACACAAGCAATCTGGCGTACTAGCCTTGCAATGGACGGGACATAGCTTAAAAGTGCTGGATCAACGACAGTTACCCGAAAAAATCAGCTACGATGAATATACGGATGCCTACGGTGTTGCCGAAGCTATAACCACCATGCGTGTGCGCGGTGCTCCTGCGATTGGTATTGCCGCCGCTTATGGCGTTGTACTTTCTGTTTACCAGCATTATTCTCAAATAGATAATAACTGGAGGCAGCACGTTCTGGCGGATATTGGCACGCTGGCAAATTCCAGGCCGACAGCAGTCAATTTGTTTTGGGCGTTAAATCAGATGAAAGCGGTTTTGGACGGAGAGGGGGATAATCCTCGACCAGCCATTTTTGCTTGTGCGGAAAAAATCCATGCAGATGATATCGCAGCCAATTACAAAATGGGCGAGTTGGGCGCGGATATTTTGGCTAATGCCAAAGGCATCATGACGCATTGCAATACAGGGGCATTAGCAACCGGCGGCTATGGCACTGCGCTGGGTGTGATAAGAAGCCTATACGCCAGAAATGCTGTCAAAATTTATGCAGGCGAGACCAGACCTTGGCTGCAAGGGCAACGCTTGACGGTATGGGAACTGGCGCAGGATAAAATCCCGGTAACCCTGATTGCCGATTCAGCCGCCGCCTGGTTGATGAGATCGGGCGCGATAGACTGGGTGGTGGTGGGGGCAGACCGCATTGCATTGAATGGCGATGTCGCTAATAAAATCGGCACGTACTCCCTGGCTGTGCTTGCTAAACAGCACAATGTTAAGGTGATGGTGGTCGCGCCGACATCGACAATAGATGGGAGCATTAACAGCGGCGACCAGATTGAAATAGAGCAGCGCCAGCAAAGCGAATTATTACCCGCCTGTTACAAGGATAATACTTTTGTAAGCGCTTGGAATCCGGTCTTTGATGTCACTCCGGCGGAATTGATTTCAGCGATTGTTACTGAGCGAGGTGTGGTGATGAATCCTGGTGAGATTGGGGTAGACAGGTTATTAAAAACCTGACATCAAGATTTTATTTGAGACTACATTTATTTACTTATTACGATTTTGCCGTTTTTGAGAGAAATGCCGTTCCAATTTTTGAAAATAAGCATGAATAGCAAAAAGAAATCCCGTCGCGATGGGCAGTGCATAATACCAATGCTCTTTGGAAACATCTAAAATGTTCAATATTTCTGCACCAAAAATATAAGAAGGGGTTATCGTAATTGCCGCCCAAACCCATGCGCTAATCAAGTTTATTACGGCGAATTGTTTTGCCGAGTATTTGGTAATGCCAATGGACATAGGGATAACGGTGCGCAATCCATACATGTAACGCTGCATGAAGATAATCGGCCAGCCGTATTTTTTTAGCAGCAAATGGGCAATCGCAAATTTAAGGCGTTGCCGGTGAAGTTTGCGCTGGATAAGGCCCTTGTTGAAACGGCCTATGTAGAAATAAATTTGGTCACCCGCGAAGCCACCCAAGCCCGCCACAAAGATCGCCATGAAGTAATTCATATCGCCAGTGTGAGCCATGATTCCGCCCATAACCAGCCCTATTTCGCCTTCCAGGATGCTCCACAGGAATAAGATTGAATAACCGTATTCCTTAAGCAAACCGATAAATAATTCTTCCATCAACGCTTAACTTGGGTAAAAAACTGCGCTGAAATCATGTATCGTCGAAAAACTTTCTGGTTAATTGTCAAGAGGATAATCGAAATACCCAGGTATTATTGGTGATAGGCAGTTATGGGGTTGCCATATCAATGATGCAACCTAATTATGCCAGTTATTTTCTATTATTGTCCGTTTTCTTTCGACAACCTTAAATATGTTTATGATTCTACAGTAGCCATTACTTGCGAAGTTTTCCACAGTTTAATAACCGCCAATCCAATAGCTACGTAAATCAAGGCCGAACTTATATAAGGAGGGTAGTACTGGGCGGTTTGGCTAAAGTATTGATTCCAGGAAAGCTCCCCAAAACGATCGGAGAAAACATAAAAACTGCCGTTTGAGATAATAAATGCAACGGTTGTGGCAGAAGCTGCCAAACCAAAGGTCTTGAGCGAATCGACAAAACTCAAAGAAGCAAATAACTTAGAGTAGCGACCCGCAAACCACATCGCCGCGTAAGTCGGAATCAGACAGACGTAAGCCGAGGAAATGCAAAAATCGCTAACGCTAAATTGCGTGATCGCCAGATAATCAATAACACCCGCTTCAAGTAGAAGAAAGACAAATAACCATAAGCTGCTGAATCCCAAGCCTGCCAGAAAAAATACCGCGAGCGAAGCATCCGGCAATGAAAATGCGGTACCAAAGTGATGGAAGCGGGTTAGCGCCATGATTGTCATCAGGGTAAGTGGTAAAAACTGTTGTTTAAAAAACGTCGTCATGATGTCTCCTTTAAATTTTGCATTATCATATCATTTTCAATCTTTTGTAGGGCATAGTTCGTAGCGCGTAAATATCAAAACCGATAATTGACAGAACCCTGAAAGGTGCGTTGGTAGTTGGTTGGATAAACAACGGGTTGGCTAGAACCAAAATCAACAAATTGCCCATTCGCCACATCAAACAAATTTTGGACAGAAAAATCGACTGACCAATGTTTATGGTCGGACAATTGATAGTTAAAAGTGGTGGCATTGTAGTTTTGTTGTCTGCCCAATGAGTTATCGAAATCGTCTTGCGGGTAGCTTTCGGATTGATACTTATGGGTAATGCTAACGGAATGATAAGGCAAGGGTAGCAAAGTGCTGGAAAATTCTTTCCCAAGGGTTGTCAAAACAATATGCTTCGGTTGCCCGCTGATTTCGAAATGTTGCGCCCCCAAAGTTGCCCGGGTTGCCGTGTAAAGATAATTGATGCTGCCATGGAGCCAGCTAAAATCTTTAAATAAACTCAGTTCCACCCCGTATTTTTCTGATTTGTCGAAATTAGTGTTGATAAATGTGTTGCTGTTAAAAAAAATCTCATTGTTCAAGTCGGAATAATAAAATTCGGCCTTAACTTTCAGGTCATCTGCCAGGTGTTTGTAGCCGATGGAATAGGTATCTATTTGCATCGGGTTAATAGCGAAATTAAATGTTTTGATATTCGTTATAAAATTTGTGAAGAAAAAACGATCTATATCAGGAGACTGAAAAGAGTGTACATAGTTAGCGAACACGGCATCCGTATTGTTTAGCGAATAATTGGCGGCAAAGTTGTAGCTATTGGGATTGACCGATTTTGATAAATGCGTATTTGTGCCGCTATTGTCATGCCTAAACTGGATAAAAGCCTGGCGAAATCCGGCATTCAAGGATAAGCGGTCATTGACAAAATAATCACCGGAAATAAATCCGGCAACATTTTCTTTGGCTGTCACTTCGCCCGTTGTCGCCCTGCTATTGTCGTTATGTTCAAAGCCTGCCAGTACCACAAAGTCGTCTTGAAGTGTTTGTAGCGTGAGCCGATGGTCTTCGCCTTCATAATGGGGTGTGAATGCAAAGTCTGGAAACTTTGAGTCCTTGGTCTTATTGGCGTAGGTATAGGCAAGATTAAAGTTATCGTTGATCTTGTACTTTAATAAAGTTGACCAATCCTCCTTATGGACGATATTTCTTTGGCCTGTAGTTACGTTCGCATTCGGGTTTTGGTTAAAGGCATCTAAGGTCATATTTCCGGTATAGATAACATTGGCGTCATCCTTGATAAATGACGTGATGACTTCGAGATTATCTTTTTGCAAGCCTAGCGTTGCTTTGCCGTTGACATTCTCCGTGGAATCTTTGCTGCCGTCAGACAAAACAGTTTTTTTTCCGTCCGAATTCAGGTAAGAAAATTTGCCGTCTGCGAGCACTTTTAAACCTTTAAAATCAGTGACTGAACCTAAATTAACGTGCGTTAAGGTGGTGTCATAAGTGCCGAAACTTGATCGAACTGAGCCATAAACTGGATTTCTGTCGAAGGAATTATTGGTGCGGATAATGATGGTTCCAGCAGCGGAATTGTCGCCATAAACCACCGAGCCGTCACTTTTGACGACTTCTATTTTTTCAATCGAATGAATCGGCACGGAACCCAATTGTTGCGGTACCAAATCGATTTGATTTAATGTTACGCCGTCCACAATGACATTGATATTCTGGTATCCGTTGCCATTTCCGAAGCCCCGCATGGAGATTTTAGGGTTCAAGACATTACCGAAACTGGGGTCTGTTTGGATTTCCGTGTTGTATTTAAAGAAATCCAGCAAGCTGTTCGCGCCGCTTCGGACAATATCATTCCTGGAATAAATCGTCACGGACTTAGGCGACAACAATTCGTCGGTTACCGACGGACTGGCTGTTACTGTAATGGGAGAAAGGACTGCTTTATCTTGTAAATCAATGTTGTAGCTTTTAAAAGCCTGTTTTGATGAAGGCAATTTGTAAGAAGGTTTTAGCTCTTTTTTTTCTTCTCCAGCGAATAGCTGCGTCGAAAAAATAAAACTAGGGAATAACAAATAGATTGGTAGATTGTTCATGTTGTCCTCTGCGCCGCCCGCGCATGGTGAGTTTGTGTAATCACAAGGGAGGACAAGAAGACGAGAGTACAGAATAGAGAGATGTGCCGTCGTTTTCGTAGACAGCCCTCCGCTGTACCGAATATTACTTTCGGGCCGGTCTCCGGGCTTGTAAGTGGCAAAATACTATGGCTTGCCTGAACCATCACCTTCCCATGCAAAAAACACAGTGGCGTTTTGATGATTCTTTACTTACATACCGTTGCGGGGGCAGCGTCGGATTTGGCTGATGTGTTGGCTTTACCGACTTCCCGTTTAACCATTGGGTTGTGAAAACCCTATGGAACCTGAAAGCGAGGGGAAATTATAGGGAGTTAGGCTGATAAAGCAAGCAAAGATGTTACTTATTTCTGGCAACAGCTACAGAATACCGTCGAACGGTTAGTGATCCTTATTTCCGTTAGCGGTTGCAAACAGTGTAGACAAGGCAATCCAGCGCGGCCATACACGCATAGCTGTTGTTTGAAATAGCCGGGATTTCCTGCTTCGTTCACAAAATTTCGCAGTGTCGTTCCGCCTTGTTGAATCGCATTTTGCAAAACCGTTTTGATGCAGTCTACTAAGTGTTGATAGCGCGACAACGATATTTTTCCCGCATGGCGGGATGGGTGTATGCCAGCCATAAATAAGGCTTCATTTGCATAGATATTACCGACACCCACAACAACGTGGCTGTCCATAATGAAGGATTTTACCGGCACTTTCCGGTTTCTGGAGTGCGAGTAAAGCAATTCGCCGTTAAAATCGGCTAATAAGGGTTCAGGACCTAAATCCTTAAGCAGCTGATGTTCCGCCACAGGCGCTGATGTCCATAACACCGCGCCAAACCGGCGGGGATCATTAAAACGCAACACTGTGCCATCGTTAAAAATAAAATCAATATGATCATGTTTACCCGCCCCCTGCCCTGTCGTCATTATCCTTAAACTGCCCGACATGCCTAAATGCACCAGCATCGTGCCTGCGTTGGTAGCAAATAGCAGATACTTTGCCCTTCTGGAAACTGATTGAATATTAAGACCCGTTAAAATCTGACACAGTGTTTCAGGCACAGGCCAGCGTAATCGGGGCTGACGAATAATAACCTGCCTAATCGTTTGCCCTTCAATATGTGGCGCAATGCCACGACAGGTTGTTTCAACTTCGGGTAATTCGGGCAT
>PMDM01000066.1 GCA_003155565.1 Methylococcaceae bacterium
AGATCGACATGGCGCATCCCAACATGATCATGCGCGATCCGTTGTTGCTGCGCATTCGGCACGCGCATCATTATCGGCGCGGCAACGACTGGTGCATCTACCCGATGTACGATTACACCCACTGTATTTCCGATGCACTGGAAGGCATCACTCATTCCTTATGTACCCTGGAATTTGAAGACCACCGCCCGCTATACGATTGGGTTTTAGATCAGCTTAAAACCCCTTGCCACCCGCAACAAATCGAATTTGCCCGTTTGCAATTGGAATACACCATCGTCAGCAAGCGTAAATTGAATCAACTGGTGATGGAAAAACATGTGAACGGCTGGGACGATCCCCGTATGCCCACACTCGCAGGGCTACGCAGGGCAGGCGTAACACCCAAGGCAATACGTGATTTTTGCGAACGCATCGGCCTGACCAAACAAAATTCCTGGATAGAAATGTCGGTGTTGGAATATTGCATCCGCGAAGACCTGAATGAAAACTCACCACGGGCGATGGCGGTGTTGAATCCGTTACGGCTGGTGATTAACAATTACCCTGACAACAAAACCGAGCAGCTCGTCATCAGCAATCATCGACAAAAGCCGGAACTCGGCAACCGCGATGTGCCTTTCAGCAAGGTTATCTTGATTGAACAAGATGATTTCGCCGCTTTTCCTCCACCGAAATTTAAGCGCTTGGTGAATGGCGGCGAAGTCAGGTTGCGTGGCGCATACATCATCCAATGCAATGAAATCGTCAAAGACGATAGCGGCAACATTATCGAATTACGCTGCACCTACGACCCCAACACACTGGGCAAAAATCCCGAAGGCCGCAAGGTTAAGGGCGTTATCCACTGGGTATCCGAGCAACATGCACTACCTGCTGAAATCAGGCTTTATGACCGGCTTTTTACCGTTCCCAATCCAGATAACGAAGAAAACTTTCTGGACGCATTAAATCCTGATTCCTTACGGATACTTAAGGATTGCCGCGTTGAAGCAAGCCTGAGCAACGCCACTACCGATAGCCGCTACCAGTTTGAACGGACGGGCTATTTTTGCTTTGATGCAATAGATAGCGTGAACGGCAAGCTGGTATTTAACCGGACGGTGACGTTAAGGGATAGTTGGGAGAAGGATTGATGACTTACTATGGATTGCACCTCATTTCTTTAATCAAGCCCTAGCACACACCCAAACATCAACACGGCTTACGCCTGCCCGTTTTAACTCGATAGCAAGTGCATTAGCGGTAGAGCCGGTTGTCATGACATCATCAAGAATCGCAACATTATGAATATCAATTGTCTTTTTGACTGAAAACGCTCGCCGCAAATTCTGGCGGCGTTTTTTTGCGGTTAATCCAGTTTGGTGCGGCGTGTCTTTATGTCGAACGCAACTGGAATAATCGATGGGGATTTGTAAGGTTTTTGAAACCGTTCGGGCAATTTCTAGCGCTTGGTTGTATCCGCGTTCATGGTAGCGGGCTTTGTGTAGCGGTACTGGGATTATGCAATCCGGTTTTTCTGCTGCTTTATCCACATATTCAGCTAATAAGCTACCGAGTAAGCGGGCGTTTTTAAACTGTGCGCCAAATTTTAATCCGGTAATTAAATGCCGGATTTCTTCTTGATGGATAAAAGGTGCGTAGGTTTCATCAAAAGCTGGAGTTTCGCTTAAGCAGCGGCCACAGAGTGCAGGTACAGCGATGGCTACAGTAAATATTTCCGCACAGCGATAACAACAAAGATTATTTCTGGGTAAGCGTATATAGCAGGTTTTGCAGATGTCCAGTGAGTTATATCCTGGGTTGCCGCACAAAATACAAGTGGGTGGAAGCAGGGTGTCCTGTATAATGGTTAGCCAGTTGTAAACTTTATTCATTTTATCAGGTTGACAAGTAAGGTCGCCGCTTTTTACCCTTTAGACATCATCATTGTAGTGGGAGATTAACCGAATGTCTGTAACCCCAGGATTTATTCGCCATGATTGGCACACAGATGAAGTGTTGGCACTTTATGCCCTACCTTTCAACGACCTTATATACAAGGCGCAAACCATTCATCGACTGAATTTTGATCCCAACGAAATCCAGGTCAGTAGCTTGTTGAGCATCAAAACTGGGGCTTGCTCAGAAGATTGCGGTTATTGTCCGCAAAGCGCCCGTTACACGACTGGCCTAACGCCGGAGCCATTGATGTCTGTCGATGCCGTCATAGCAGCCGCGCAACAAGCCAAAGCCCAGGGTGCATCACGGTTTTGTATGGGCGCTGCCTGGCGCAAGCCCAAAGATAAGGATGTGGAAAAGGTGGTGGAAATGGTTCAGCGCGTTAAAGCACTGGGTATGGAGACCTGCGTGACCTTGGGGATGTTGACNNTGTGGCGGGATTGTCGGCATGGGCGAAAGCGACGTAGACCGGGCTAATCTGCTCATCGAACTCGCCAATATGCCGAAACATCCTGAAAGTGTGCCGGTCAATATGTTGGTTCAGGTTGAAGGCACGCCGCTCATGGGAACTGAAGAGCTAGACCCGTTCATGTTTATCAGGACGTTGGCAGTGGCGCGGATTATGATGCCGCAATCCCGTGTGCGCCTATCTGCTGGACGCAATAATATGAGTGATGAGATGCAGGCTTTGTGCTTTCTGGCGGGAGCTAACTCGATATTTTATGGTGAGAAATTGTTGACTACGGATAATCCTATGACTAACCATGACCGGGTATT
>PMDM01000106.1 GCA_003155565.1 Methylococcaceae bacterium
TGGCTGAGGAGCTGGGGCATTCCAGGGAATCTATCACGACGCATTATCTGGGGCGGGACAAAGACGAGGATGACGATGAATAAACCGATAGGGCTATGCCATAAGGCAGCGTTTAACAGGCGATGGCACCGTTTCTTAGGGCAATTCCGTTAATGCTCGGGCGTAGGAGGCATGGGAATGATCTCTGCCTGCGATGGCAACCTTGGCTATTCCAGCTTATGGCTGTCCATTCAGGCGTGATCTATCTCTTCCTCCTACCCATCCACTTGTTGATTTGGGACGGCAGGCTATTCCGTCTGGCAATACTGGCATGAACACGCTGACCCTCGACCAAGCCGCTGAACTGCTAAAACTGCACCCGCAAACGGTGTTGCAGCGGGCGCGTTTGGGCGAGACCCCGGCGGCCAAACCAGGTAAATGTTGGGTGTTCATTGAGGACGATTTGATTAATTGGCTGCGCAGCCTCTACAATACATGTGGGGATGCAAGGCAAGGAGGTCAAGCATTATGCTCTTTAAAAGAAAAGACTCAAAATTGTGGTGGACGCGCTTCACCACGCCCAACGGCAAACGCCTACGCGTTTCGACTGGGACTGAAAACCGGAAACAAGCCCAGGAATTTGCCGACCAGTTGAAGGCGAAAACCTGGAATGTCCAGAAATTGGGCGAAAAGCCGGAACGGGGTTGGCAGGAAGCGGTGTTGCGCTGGTTGGATGAAACCAGCCATAAGGCGACGCAGAAAGACGATATCGGACATTTGCGTTGGCTTGACCCTTACCTTGGTGGTTTGATGCTGCACTGCATTACCCGGGACACACTCGATGACCTGGTCGTTCGGCGCAAACAGGAAGGGGTCAGCAATGCCACGGTAAACCGGATGTTGGCGGTGGTCAGGGCGATCCTCCGGCGGGCGGCATTGGATTGGGAATGTCTCGATAGAGTCCCGAAATTCAAGTTGCTGCCTGAACCCAAACGACGGATTCGATGGCTTACGCATGAAGAAGCGGCTCGCCTTATCGACGAATTGCCGGAACATTTGGCTGAGATGGTGCGGTTTACCTTGGCTACAGGGTTGCGGCAAGCCAACGTGACCCAACTTGAATGGTCACAGGTTGACCTGGAAAGACAGTTCGCTTGGGTCCATGCAGATCAGGCAAAAGCCAGGAAGCCGATTTCGGTGCCGTTAAATTCAGGGGTGATATCGGTTCTCATGCGGCAACAAGGCAGGCATCCAACCCGGGTGTTCACTTATGAAGGCAAGCCAGTACGGCAGGTGAACACCAAAGCTTGGCGGAATGCCTTAAAGCGGGCTGGGATCACTGGCTTTCGCTGGCACGACCTTCGCCATACCTGGGCATCCTGGCATGTGCAAAACGGGACGCCGCTGAATGCACTCCAGGAACTGGGTGCCTGGGAATCGGCGGATATGGTGCGCAGGTATGGTCATCTTGGGCAAAACCACCTGGCAAAGTATGCCGAAAACTTGTGCCAACCCGATTAAATATTGACACGTTTTTGGCACGGTAAGCCGGAATGTAAAACTTAAACTTATCTAAGTTATTGAAAATATGGAGCTGGTGATGGGACTCGAACCCGCGACCTACTGATTACGAATGCGTTANNGGTGATGGGACTCGAACCCGCGACCGGCTGATTACAAATCAGCTGCTCTACCAACTGAGCTACACCAGCTTAGCCGCTTATTATACACAACAATTTTTCTTTGCCTAGTTTTTTAAGCATTAGGTTTACCGTTTTCCCTTCACAGAATTACCCAACCGGGCTTTTTTAAGGCCACTATTTTTGTAATCAAATCCGGTGTGCTTGGTCTTAAAAGACTGGATTTTTCCAGAAGCATATTCAAAACCTTTCGGTTGAAAGCTAGGAATCAAATGATGTTTGCCGTTGCCGATCAGATCGCTACGCCCCATGTCCTTCAAGGCTTCACGTAATAACGGCCAGTTTTTAGGGTCGTGATAACGCAAAAAAGCCTTGTGCAAACGGCGCTGCTTTACGCTTTTTGGAATGGCGATATTTTCCGCTTTGTGGCTGACTTTCCGCAGGGTATCTTTGCCGGAATGGTACATGGCGGTGGCTATTGCCATGGGCGACGGCAGAAAGGCTTGCACTTGGTCTGCCCTAAAACCGTTGCGTTTTAGCCATAGTGCCAGATTCAGCATGTCGTTATCCGTCGTACCTGGGTGAGCGGCGATAAAATAGGGGATCAGGTATTGTTCCTTACCGGCTTCTTTGGAATATTTGTCGAACATCTCCTTAAAACGATCATAACTTCCCATGCCCGGCTTCATCATCTTGGATAAGGGGCCTTGCTCTGTATGTTCGGGCGCGATTTTGAGATAGCCACCGACATGATGTGTGACCAATTCCTTGACGTATTCGGGTGATGTCACGGCCAGATCGTAACGCAACCCAGAAGCTATGAAGATTTTTTTGATTCCCGGTAAAGCCCTTGCTCGTCGATATAGTTTGATGAGAGAGCTATGGTCGGTATTGAGATTAGGACAAATGCCGGGAAAAACACAAGACGGTAAGCGGCAAGCAGATTCAATTTTTGGATCTTTGCAAGCCAGTCGGTACATGTTTGCCGTGGGGCCGCCCAGGTCGGAAATATGTCCGGTAAAGTTCGGCGAGGTATCGCGGATGGCTTCTATTTCTTTGATAATGGAATCTTCAGAGCGGCTTTGGATAATGCGGCCTTCATGTTCGGTAATCGAGCAGAAAGTACAGCCGCCAAAACAACCGCGCATGATGTTGACGGAATGTTGGATCATCTCAAACGCAGGGACGTTGGCATTGCCATACTCTTTGTGCGGGACGCGCGAGTACGGCAAATCGTACACGCCATCCATTTCTTTCGTGGTCAATGGGATGGGCGGCGGATTTACCCAAATATGTCGTGCGCCGTGTTGCTGGATTAACGGACGGGCATTACCGGGATTGGTTTCGCCGTGCATCACGCGGGACGCATGGGCATACAGAATTGGATNNGCTAACAAATGCCTGTCAAACCGGATAATATTTTCGTTGACTGGCAGGTTGTCTGGTTTTTTTTCGGCAGCACGGGTTCCCGACCCGTCGCTGCACTCCTGCCCTCCCTGGCGGTCGCAATCGGGTTCTATTTGATAAGGGTCTGGGATAGGTGTAATTGCGCCAGGCTTATCGATTGAAGTGGAATCTTTAACCAGCCAGCCTTCAGGAACGTGCTTTATATAATGGACAGTTCCGCGAATTCCGGTAAGTTCGGATATGGTTTCGCCGTTTGCCAAACGATGGGCAATCTCAACAATCTGCCGCTCGGCATTGCCATAGACCAGTAGATCGGCTTTGGAATCCAGCAACACAGATTTACGTACTTTATCCGACCAATAATCATAATGTGCTATCCGCCTTAAACTGGCTTCTATACCGCCAATAATGACTGGAACATCTTTATACGCTTCCCGGCAGCGGTGCGAATAGACGTTAACCGCCCGATCAGGTCGTTTACCCGCTGCGCCATCAGGCGTATATGCATCGTCCGAGCGGATTTTTTTGTCGGAGGTGTAGCGGTTGACCATGGAATCCATATTGCCGCCCGTCACACCAAAAAACAGGTTTGGCCGGCCCAGCTTGGTGAAGTCCTTGGCGCTAGTCCAATCTGGTTGGGAAATAATGCCCACCCGAAAGCCTTGCGCTTCCAGTAACCGTCCGATTAAAGCCATGCCGAAACTGGGGTGGTCTATGTAGGCATCACCAGTCACCAAGATGACATCGCAAGCATCCCAACCGAGTTCGTCCATTTCCTCACGGCTCATGGGCAACACGGGCGCTATGCCAAACCGCTGCGCCCAGTATTTGCGGTAGCCAAAAAGATTAGGGGCGGCTTGTGTATCGGGAGACATCATTTTGTTAGGACTGCTTGAATGGAATAGGAATTGTGCTTATTAAAATCTTTCAAAAATTTGGGGAATTCGATTTGGTATTGTTGTTCAAGTTCAATTGCCCGTGCCTTGAGTGCCTTCATATCGAACCGGGGAACGCCTTGATTGAATGCCACAGCTATCAAATTGCCACGATTACGGACAGGCAGGATCAATACTTTCTCATTAAAAACCTGTTCCAGCCATTGTAGACACGAACCGGATACCTTTTTTTCCGTTCCCCACAGGTTGATGACTAAGATGCCATTCGGCTCCAGCAGGATTTTACACGCATCGAAAAAAGCAATAGAAGCAATGGATTCAGCCAAGCCTTCACTGTCAAAAGCATCAACCAGGATTAAACCATACTGCCCTGCAGACGTTTGCGCGTGTTGACGGACATAACTTCCACCATCGTCAACAATCACTTTCAAGCGCGAATCCAGCGACAAGCCGAAGTGACTACGGGCAATTTTAACCACGCTTGCACGGTATTCAACCGCACGAAGACGACATTCTGGAAAATGGTACAGCAAGTGTCTAGCCAATGAACCGCCGCCCAAGCCTATGATTAAAGCATTATTCACCGTCTCCTTAAACAACAACCAACTGGTCATCGCCCGTGTATAAGGCAGTTGGAGGCCCTCTGGATCCTTGAGGGAGAGGCTACTTTGTCGTGAGTGTGAACCGAAATGCAGTGACCGGATACCGTTTTGTTCGACGATCTCAAGAATACCTTCATCGTCATGGTTTTGGTAAATAACCAAACCATCGTACTTGTACATAGCTAAAGACAGGGGCGTATAACTTTAAACGCTGATTATACACGAGTTTAAGTGTGCGATGTTAAAATGGCACTTGAACACTAGGATTGCACTTCGTAGTTGAATCCGCCCAAATAAGGAATATGTTTTGCCTGATCAAATCACACTCAATGTAGTAAGTTTTGTCAAAAATCATCTTTTACTGCCACTAATTGCTTTGTTGGTGTTTATGCTGTGCTTGGAATTCACCCAATTGGATGTTTGGCTGGCTAGCCATTTTTATAACACGAAACTCCACCAATGGCCTTATCGGGAACATTGGCTTACACAAACCGTCTTGCATAAGGGCGGACGGTATATTGTGTATGCCATTGGGATTGTATTACTGCTTTGTTGGTTGACAGCTTTCCGTCCGAAATCCGCTTTTTACGCTTATCGCCGTCATCTGACTTTTTTGTTGTTCGCGAGTTTGGCAGGGCCGCTTATCATCACTTACCTGAAAAGTCATACGCACATCTATTGCCCTTGGGATTTAGCTATTTTTGGTGGGCGCAAACCACACATCAAATTGTTCGATTCTATTGATAGCCACTTGAGTGTTGGTCATTGTTTCCCGTCAGGTCATTCAGGCTTGGGTTTTACCTTTGTGAGCGTGTATTTTTTCTTTTTGATGGTGAAACCGGAGTATAAGTATTACGGCTTATCGGCTGGCTTGCTTGCTGGGTTTATTTTTGGTATCAATCAGGAAATACGTGGTGCCCATTTTTTCAGCCATGATGTGTTTTCATTGGCGATCTGCTGGTTTTCGTCATTACTGTTATTCATGGTTTTTTTTAGGAAGCAGTTCAAATAGACCGGGTGATGCATTAAATGGAACTCGTGTTATAGGTTTTAGTCCATAAAAGGACGGATGAGAGCAGCCCAGAATTGCTATTATACTTTCGATTCAATATTACACTCCTGTCGCTAAGTTTCATTGGAGCTAAACATGATACATAAAGCACACTATTACTTTCGCCATGCCAAGGAGGATATACCGGCTGGGATTGTTGTTTTCCTGGTCGCGTTGCCTCTGTGTTTGGGAATTGCCCTGGCATCGGGAGCGCCCTTATTTTCTGGCTTGATTGCAGGTTTGGTAGGCGGTTTGGTGGTATCTTGGCTAAGTGGGTCGCAGCTTAGCGTTTCGGGCCCTGCCGCTGGTCTTACTGTGATTGTTTTTAATGCCTTGCAAACATTAGGCAGTTTTCAGGCGTTTCTGGTTGCTTGCGTTCTGGCAGGCATTATGCAATTGGCGCTCGGTTTTTTAAAAGCCGGGATTATCGGGGCTTTTTTTCCCTCCGCTGTTATTAAAGGGATGTTGGCGGCTATTGGTTTAATCCTCATCATCAAGCAGATTCCCCACGCTACTGGATATGACGCGAGTTTTGAGGGTGATGAAAGTTACATGAAGGAAACAGCGGAATCGAGTTTTTTCGAATTATTTGATTCCTTACACGCCATTTCGCTTGGTGCGGTTATGATCAGCGTTGTCGGTTTGTTGATCTTAATCGTATGGGAATTGCCCTGGTTTAAGAAGCAAGCATTGCTAAAACTGATGCCTGGCCCTTTAGTGACTGTGATCTGGGGTGTTTGCTTCAATTTGCTTGCTTCGAAATTTGCGCCAGAGTGGCAGGTCAATCCTGAGCATCTCNNCCAGACTTCAGTCATTTAAGCAATCCCCAGGTGTATGTTGTCGCTATCACGATTGCTATTATCGCCAGTTTGGAAACCCTGTTGAGCCTTGAAGCCACCGATAAGCTCGACCCATTAAAACGATTGACACCCACAAACCGCGAACTTAAGGCACAGGGCATCGGTAATATCATCAGTGGTTTTCTAGGCGGCTTGCCGATGACGGCGGTTATTGTCCGTAGCTCTGCAAACATTAATGCGGGCGGTAAAACCAGCCTGTCCTGCTTTGTACATGGCGTTTTCTTGTTGATCAGCGTCTTGTTTTTTGCGCGTTACCTGAACGCAATTCCATTGGCATGTTTGGCCGCTATCCTGTTACATACAGGTTATAAGCTGGCTAAGCCTTCGATGTTTAAGGATTATTACCTAAAAGGAATGAGCCAACTGCTGCCGTTCGTCATTACCATAGCCGCTATTTTAGCCACCGATTTGTTGAAAGGGATGGCAATCGGTATGGCTATCGGTTTGTTTTTTGTGATTAAGGCGAATTATCATGCAGCCATTACTTTGACAAAGACCCTAACAAAAACAGGCAATCATTACCTGATAACGCTCAATAAAGATGTCTCTTTCTTGAATAAGGCGTTACTGAGAAAATTTATCTTGCTCGTCGAAGAAAATAGCAAGGTAACAATAGACGCGCAAAAGGCACAATTTATTGACCACGACATCCTTGAAACGATTGATGATTTTCTGGCATCTGCGCCGGACGGCAACATTCGTGTCGAAACGATTGATTTATATGGCAAGGAAAAGATGAAAGAGCATCAAGAGTTAGTCATACTGGAGGAAGCCACGCCCGTATCGCGTTGATCGCTGGATGGGAAGCCAGTCTTGAAAAAATCTTGTGTTGAAATGGAGATTGTTTATTAAAGCTATTGATTTATTTGTATGTTATTCAAGGTTTGGCATTACTTTCACTGGAATATAGGCAAATGATCGAGTACAATGCCACCACATGCGCATACTTAAATAGCTCGACTAAATTGAAAAACTGTAAGTGATGGGGATACTCAGCTTTCTACTTTGGACACCGGCTGTTGGGGCGTTGATATTAACGTTCATCCCAAGCCATCATTCCCGCCTCATCCGTTGGATAGCCAACAGTGTTACCACTCTCGCCCTATTAATAAGCTGTTTCGTAATTGCTGTATACGATCAAAACAATGCGGGGTTGCAATTCAATGAATATTTCATCCTCAATCCCAAACTAGGCAGTGCCTATGCCTTAGGGGTGGATGGCCTGTCGGCACCGTTATTGGTATTGGCAACCTTGCTCACTTCTGTTGCCCTATTAGCTTCGTTTAGCCTGTCCAAAGGGATTAAAGGCTACCATATCTGTATTTTGATGCTTGAATTTGGCATGTTAGGGGTGTTCCTGTCCCAAGACTGGTCAATTTTCTACATCTTTTGGGAACTGAGTTTAACGCCGTTATTTTTCCTGATTGACCGTTGGGGCGGTAAGCGGCGACATGCCGCCAGCCTCAACTTTGTCTTGTATACCATGGGCGGCTCGGTCTTCATGTTGCTGAGTGTCATTGCCATATACCAGTATGTGCCTGGACATGACTCTTTGATGACCGATATGGGCATAGCTGCACAGCATATGCCTAAGCATCAGCAAGTGCTGGCTTTGCTGGGTTTTTTAATCGGATTTGGCGTTAAATTGCCGATCTTCCCCCTGCATGGCTGGCTACCGCTTGCCCACGTCGAAGCGCCCAGTCCGGTTAGTATCCTGTTGTCCGGTATCCTTCTTAAAATGGGCGCTTATGGATTAATCCGAACGGTGACGATGCTACCCGCTGCCGCACATGAATTGCAGCCGTTGTTGGTATTCCTGGCACTATTTGGGATGATTTATGGTGGTTTGCTGGCCTGGCGGCAAACTGACCTAAAAGCGATGGTGGCATATTCCTCAGTCAGTCACATGGGTATCGTGTTGCTAGGCATAGCCGCGCTCAACGAAACGGGCTTGAAGGGTGCGGTATTGCAAATGACGGCGCATGGGTTGATTGCCGGAGCGATGTTCCTGCTGGTGGGCTTGTTGTACGAACGCACCCATACCCGCAATATCCAGGATTACAGTTCCTTGATCCAAGTCATGCCGCGTTTTGCGGTGTTTATGACCTTGACGCTATTTGCCGCGATGGGATTGCCAGGCTCGGTTGGCTTTGTCGCTGAACTCCATACCTTGATCGGCGGGTTTCAACAATGGGGATGGTTAATGGTTTTTTTCAGCCTGAGCATCCTGATCAGCGCAGCTTATGCCATACGCACTATCACCTTATTGTTCACAGGGCCCGTGCGTCCGCAACTGCAACATATCCAAGATTTGCGGGCTTATGAGCTGCTGGCTGCGGGTATCCTGGTTTCCGGGATACTGTTGTTCGGCCTGTTACCTGCGCCCTTGATTGAACTCTCGGCATCAACCATCGCGCAATTACATCATCAGGAAAGTGATGGGTTTTAATTAGTTATGTCAGCACACCATCAAGAATCTGAGAACAGTGTTTTAAGCAACCGTGGTCTTATTATCAAGGCATTGGCCCATTTAGACCACGTCCTGCCTGCACAAGCGCCGATACAGGATTTCGTCCACCACAATACCTTGCATGGTTATCAACACTTGCCATTTGAAGAAGCGCTTGCAGGGTCAGAAAAACTGACAGGGATATGCGCCTATCTTCCAGAAACCCAGAACCGTGATTTTTATCGGCAGGGGCGGATTAATGATAGCGATTTATCGGCAGCTCTCGCTCAGAACGCAAAGTTACAGTGTGAACAAATCGTTTGCAAGCTGGAAGATAAGGAGGTCAAACGTAAGGACATTTATCGCGTTGCCCTGTTATTCGACCTACAGGCAATCAGCATTAGCCAGCTTAATTGGCAAATTGAAGAACTGGCTGCGCTGGAAACCATCCAGGCCGATGTGCCTGATGCTGTCCGAAATGAGTTACTTATCGACAGAACAAGCAATGTAAACAATGCTGAAAATTCAATCAAGGCGCTTTGGGAATGCCTTTGTAAGCATTTAGAACTGAAACCGGAGGCATTGCATCCAGAGAATATGCTTGACCTGTCGCTGGAGCAAACCGAGCATTGGTTGGATGAAACCCGCGACACCGCCTCAATTCACCAGCACACACGAGAACTTGCGCGTACGGCTTTGCAACGGTCTTTTGCCGAACTGGGTGATAGCATCAGCCTTCGCGGTTTTGTCCTTGCTTTAAGCGGGAATGATATTCTGGATGCTGTACGTCCGCAGTTGATACGGATGTGTGCCTCAGCAATGGATGAAGGGGTTGCCGCCTGGCAGTTGCCTGAGTGCAGCAGCTTAGGTTTGTACGGCGCATGGCGCACTATAGCCCAATATGATGCGTATCCATTCCTGCACGAGTTGCCCGATTGGCCGCAAATCATGTCTGAATTGCCGGAAGACCCAATAGACAACATCATCTTGCAACTGGAATATCTTGAACTGCCGCAAGCAAAATGGGAAGGTTACTTACGTAGGCTTGCCCTTGAGTTGCCTGGGTGGGCAGGGATGATTAACTGGCGGCAACAACATCCCAAGTACTATACGGCCAATAATGTGATGCCTACTTTGGCGGATTATTTGGCGATCCGGCTGACACTCGACAGGCTTTGGTTAAACCAAGTATGTAGGGATACCTGGAAGTGTGAGGTCAAGCTCAGTGCATTGCAGAGCTACTTCAGCAAAAATCTGTCAGAATTTGTGGTGCGCCAGCATTTGTATCAAGGTGTGTTGCCGGAATATCTTACGCAACAGGCGGAATCCCTGACCATTCGGGCAGGTTCTGAACGGCAGTGCCGTTCCGAATGGCAGCATCTGGCCGACCTGATCTACACCTGGCAGTTGATCGGAGGACAGAAGGAAGTCGTTATCCGTCCTCTGTCTTCTGCCTTCTGTCCTCAGGATAGCGGCTGGCGGCTATTTCGTTTGTGCCAGCACTTGGGCTTGAACGCAACATACATTCAGCAACTAGCCAAAACAGGGTTGCTCGCAATGTTGGCGGTACTGGATGAATTTACCCTCACTGAACGCAGTAAAGTCTGGTTGAATGCTTACGAAGGTCATTACCGGGAAGATTTTTTTCAGGCGTTACGCGCCAATCATGAACGTGGACGCTGGGCTAAGCGTGAGGAGTGTCCATCTGCACAAATCGTATTCTGCATGGATGACCGCGAGGAAAGTTTTCGCCGCCATCTTGAAGAACTCAATCCAGCTATCGAAACTTTAGGTGCAGCTGGATTTTTCGGTGTAGCCATGAATTACAAAGGTCTAGATGACACGAGAGTGACACCTTTATGTCCGATAGTAGTGACTCCAGCACATGAGGTTCAAGAGCAGCCGCGAATCGGAACCGAGCAGTCATTACACCGTCATCAGCGAGGCCGGGAATTGAATCAGTGGTTTTCCAACAAGGTCTATCATGGTTTACGCCGCAATCTGGTATTGTCGCAGTTGATAATCAATGTCATGGCACCGATTACATTGCTTGGATTACTGGCTAAATCATTAATCCCAAAACCCCAACATCGTTGGGTGACAAAGGTAACAAGCTGGTTATCGTCCAGTGTTAAAACACAACTCCTGTTTACATCAACGGATACCACGACCGTTGCTACGCCAGAACGGCCCAAACTGGGGTTCACCGAACAAGAGCAAATTGATCGTGTGGCTGGTTTTTTACGTAATACCGGCTTGACCTACGGTTTTGCACCCTTGGTCGTCCTGATGGGGCATGGCTCTATGAGCCAGAACAATCCTCACCTAGCCGCCTACGACTGCGGGGCATGCAGTGGCCGACATGGTGGGCCTAACGCAAGATTGTTTGCGGCAATGGCGAACCGTCCTGAAATTAGGAAAGGGTTGGCTGAGCGGAATATCCATATCCCAACTGAGACCTGGTTTATCGGCACGGAACATAACACTTGTGATGAAGATATTGCATGGTACGATACCGATGCTCTTCCACAAGAACGGCTGGAAGCCTTAACAAAATTACAGCAACAATTGAAGCAAGCCCAACACCTGTCCGCGCATGAGCGTTGCAGGCGGTTGGCTTCCGCACCCCGCAACCCAAAATTAAAAGAAGCGCTTGCTCATATAACAGAACGTGCCACTGATTTCTCCCAAGCTCGCCCAGAGCTAGGCCACGCCACGAATGCGTCGGCAATTGTGGGCAGGCGTTCTGTTACGCAAGGCGCATTCTTTGATCGCCGTGTGTTTTTGATTTCGTATGATCCTACCCAAGATCCCGACGGCAAAATAGTCGAAGGTATCTTGCTCAACGTGGGCCCTGTAGGTGCGGGGATTAACCTGGAATATTACTTTTCAACCGTCAACAACGACCGTTTAGGATGCGGAACTAAAGTGCCACATAATATCGTCGGACTGTTTGGCGTAATGGAAGGGACCAGCAGCGATTTACGTACGGGTCTGCCCAGCCAAATGATCGAAATACATGAAGCCATGCGTTTGCAACTTCTGGTCGAAGCAAAAACGACCATACTTGAGGAAATCTATGCACGACAGGAAATCTTGCGTGAATTGATCGCGGGCGGCTGGATACTGTTGAGCGTTAAAGACCCTGATAGTGGGCAAATTTATATGTTTGAACGTGGAGTGGGTTTTGTTCCGTGGCAAGCCGAAGTCAAAGAAATTCCGGTTTTTGCAAAATCGCCGGATTGTTATCACAATCAAACCCTGCCTGTACCTCCTGCATTGATTCTACAACCCGATTTCCGGGGAATAAGAGCTAGCCCTCTCCAAAGGGAGAGGGTTGGGTGAGGGGAAATTAACATGAAATTGACGAATAATGCCAGATCGTTAAGACAAAACCAAACGGATGTGGAATTTTTACTCTGGCAAAAACTTAGAGGCAGACAGGTATTAAGCTATAAATTTCGTCGGCAATTCCCAATTGACCCTTTTATAGTTGATTTTTGCTGCTTGGATTTAAAATTGGTAATAGAGTTAGATGGTTCTCAACATTTTGAACAGTCACGATCTGATATAGCTAGGACACAAATTCTTGCACAACGAAGATTTAAAGTGATCCGTTTTTGGAATAATGATGTAATCGATAATATTGAAGGAGTTATGGAGAAAATTTATTTGGTTATTTTGGAAATTACGGGTAAGGATGAATGATTTTATAATTTCCCCTCACCCAACCCTCTCNNCCCTCTCCCTTTGGAGAGGGCTTTTCTTTGCGCTAACAAAATCTGTGCGTAGCCATACTTTAATTTGTTTGTCTTTGTGTACTCCCTCGTAGTTATATGGATGCCTTGGTCGTTTTAATCCCGCTCATGCCTTTTCTTGCTGCTGTTATTATCGGCATTGGCCATCTTTTTGGGGCCATTAAAGGTGAAGGCGGTGAGAATTTCACCGCACTCACTGCAAGCTGGGCAATCAGTATGTCGTGCTTGTTGGCGCTGGCCTTATTGGGTGCGGATCTGCTGCAAAGAAATAGTGGCGAGTTCACAGTTGGCTTATGGTTGGAAAGTGATACCTTGAAGATAGTCCTGAATTTCATCACCGCAGGATTCAGCGTCAAACTGGCGGCACTGTTTGCTATGCTTTTGATGATTCTTATGCGTTTTTC
>PMDM01000424.1:0-6600 GCA_003155565.1 Methylococcaceae bacterium
GAGGTGGGCTTTGAAAATACAAGTAATAGCATTACTGCTTTTGCTGCTTATGGTTCCAACCATAACCTTAGCGGAATCCGTTGTCGAAGTCATTTCCGTCTACAATCGTCCAGCGTCGGAAATCCAGCCCTTGCTCATGCCCTTGCTGGAAAATACCGACCAAATCGTCGCCAATGGTGATTCGCTGATCGTCAAGACCACACCCGAGCGTTTGCAAACCATCACCAACCTTATCCGTAAACTGGATAATCCACTTAATAATCTGCTGATTACCATTATCCAAAGCCGGGATACTACCGCCGCGCAATTAAACGCAGGTATCGGTTTTGAATTTAATGTCCCAGGGCGTATGGATGGAGGCTATAACCAAATCGAAGGCCGTGTTTACGGTCAAAGCTCCAAAATCAACAGGACTAATAATAATCGAAACACCGAAACCATCAGGACGTTAGAAGGCACGACCGCCCATATCAAGGCAGGTAACAGCTACCCGGTAACCAACTATCAAATCTATCCCGGCGGATATGGTTATCCAGGCGTGACACAATCGACGCAATATGTTGAAGCTACGACCGGCTTTGCGGTAACACCCAGGCTGGTCGGACAGCAAGTCGTCCTGGACGTTTCGCCCTGGTCAGATCGGTTTAATAATCAAGGCCAGATCCAGATCCAGGTTCAGGAAGCCCAAACATCCATCAGGGTTAATCTGGGCGAATGGGTCGATTTAGGCGGCATTGATGAAAGCGGACAAAGCAGCGGCAATACCCCGTTTGCCTATAACCGCCAATCCAGGCAGAACAACTTACACATTATGGTGAAAGTGGACTTGGTGAATTAGGGGCGGGGTTAAAGTAATTTTCTAAGCTGTGTTGCCAGTTGCGACCTAAATGCCCTTATAAAGGGTACACTTCAGAGTTGAATCCACCAAATAGTTTACGCCGCCAAACAGGACTCAAGTACGGAAATCAATTCCTCGCAATGGATGATGCCTTTGGGTTGATCCCGGATAAATTCTGCCAAGGCTGTTATATAGCGCCAGTTTGAAGTTTCGTTAACAAAGTTAAAGGCAACCAAAAACAGCTCGGCCAGTTTCTGCTTGCGTTCCGTCTTATTGGGCATGAAGCATTCCATGTACTCATTGACAAGCTCAATATCTGAACTGCCGCCATAGAAGCGTAGCGCCCTAAGATTAATTAAATTGGCATTGAAGGCTTCGCCATCGCGAGACGCTACATATTTTGCCTCGGCCAATGATCCTGACAGCAGGTTGATAACGTCTGCCTCGAAAGCGCACCGGTATTCTGCTTGTTGAAACCAGGAAAGGTACTGCGTAGCCTCGGAAAACGACATAGGCAGGCTTTGGATTAACCGGCCACCTTCAACTTTTACAGTGTATTTGCTGTAGATACCTGCAAATCGATCTACTGGTTGCCTGTCATGTTCCTGTGGCTTGATGATGATCTGAAAATGCACTGCGGGTAATTGTTTTTGCTGGTTGCCAAGATAAATGGCCGCAGCATGTCCTGCCTGGTGATAAGCATTTCCCCAGCCAATATCGATACGCGTATTTTGTTGCACATCAATGGCTATGTAGTTATGTTTCATCATGGACTCGTTAAAAAGATGCGGATAAAGGTTAATGTTGCTATCTGCTATCAATCCCGCATTAGAGAGGGTGCAGCATAATAAGCGGCGGTTTCAAATTACAAATGAATTATTTTGGACACTAACGTTACTTTTCGTACCATTGGACTTCGAATCTCTACACATCCAAAAGCGCAGAATTATGCTGCCTGAAATCGAAAGCTGATAGAAGACCCATCCGATTTTAGCAGCGAAAATTGATCTCCAGTAAACAGTAAACACCCCCGATTAAGCGGGGGTCGTTGCACACCGCCACATATACGTGTTCTTCCTGTGCTCTTACAAGAGGNNCAAGAGGCATTCCCGTTCCGTTTCAAACCAGTCTTCCAGTTCATAACCTAGTTCAAATCCCCTCTTTTCTGCCTTGTAATAAGCAAGTTCAGCAATCCTGGAATCCCGATAGGGAACAAATCTCGCCTCTTCATCCGTTGAGGTTTGTTGGTCTTATATTTATTCAGCCGATTTTGACTTATAAAACAGAGCAAACCGACGATTCCAGAACCAAAAAGCCATATAGTAGCCGATACGGATGTAACCATTTTCCGTCTCATCATTGTTAAAATATTTGCACAGTGCCTACACCCGTTGCCCACAACACAACCCGAGTCATTGGCAACGCCGAAAGTAGGTCAATTTCCCACGATGCTCCCACCTTGGAAGCCAATCCTTGCTGGGTTGCCGATTATGGATTGCACTGACATTACCCTCGACAACCTCCATTTCTTGTAGTGTTTGGATTGTCCTTTCCTACACATTCGGCAAAGCCATCTGCTTAAACTTTGCTTTAGGGTTCACAAAAAAGCGAATTTCACATCAGGACAATTCATCAGCCAAATTTTAAAATCTCGTTTTGAAATAACCGCAAAGACTGTTCTTTCTAGGGTAACGACAGAAACCGATCTCAGCTCATAAGTAAGCAAGGCTATTTCGCCATAGCATGGACTGGGCTCCTGTACCTGGAACTTGACTTCCCTACTTTTCTCATCATTAACGCTAAACACCCATGCCTTGCCTGAAAAAATTATTAAGAGGGCGTTAGCCTTATTACCTTCTAGGGCTAAAACCTCTTTCCTGATATATCTTATTGTTTTGGCTTTTCCCATCAGGTCGGCCAGGGCTTTTTTAGGTATGTTTGACAAAAAATGGATGGTCTTAAATTGAGGGACTTGAAACTCAGCTTCCCCTGGCAGAAATGGGTGCAAACCATTCTGGAACGAAGCCTGACTATGGGTCAGTGCAAGATTGTCCATAAATAAATTTATTCTTGCTTTGTATACATCGCGCAAGACGTTTAGTAATGGCAACACACTCATTTGTCCACCTTTCCCAATGCTTTTTGGGCAGTTAATGTTGCGGATTACGAGCTTCGTTGGAATCAACAAGAAAACATTCCAATAAAAAACTATTGATTATATTTTCACTTGAGAGAGCAAGGGCGGCAAGCACTTAAAATGGGGTGTTAATGGTTATGAAATGGTTATGTAAAATAACCATTCAGGTACGGCTTTGCAGGTTGGTGTTTGGTCTTATTCAGTCAGCGACAGCAGGTAGCTATGCAGATTGCTGGCTTTACTGTCCAAGCCTAATTTCTTGCGGATGTGCTTGCGGTGGATACTGATGGTTTCTGGCGAGCTTTTTAAGGTTGCAGCGATAATCTTGGTGGATAGCCCTTGCCTGATCATGGACGCGACCTGTATCTCGACGGGGGTTAACTGTTGGTAGGCAGTGGGTAGATTGGCGGCGTTCCCGTAGGCTTTCACCAGCTGCTTGAGGTTAGCTTCAAGAATGCCGATCAGGCGGGTGGTTTGAAGTCGGTCGGTACTCGACCCTTTCAATTTTTTGATAAAGGGCACGATGGTAGTCTCTATCTCCTGTGAGAGCGCAATTTGGGCATCGGATTTATCCGTTGCCCGGCGCTTGAGTAAAACGTTAAGAGTAGCATTAATCTCTGCGGTGTCTTCCTTGTTCTTTTCCAGCTCATCCTTTGTGGTAGCCATAGTATTTTCTAGGCTTTCCCGGGCGACGAACAAAATCTTTTCGGCCTGCTTTTGCACCGTGATGTCTGTGAAAGAGCCGACATAATGGCTAACGATTCCATCCGCTCCAGTAACTGCGGTAATAGTTTGCCATGCCGGGAATACCTCGCCGTTCTTTCGCTTTTCCCATATTTCACCCTGCCAGTAACCGTTGCGCGTCACGGTTGCCCACAGGGCCTGATAGAATTCCGCATGATGCCACCCGGAAAGAAGGAAACCTGGAATTCGATTAATTGCCTCTTCGGTGCTGTAGCCGGTGATTCGGCTGAATGCCTGATTCACGCGCAAGATGACCTTGTGTGCATCGGTCACGATAATGCCATCCTGCGTTTCAAAAGCCGCAGCGGCGATGCGTAGGGCTTCCTCGGCTTGCTTACGCTCGGTAATGTCGGCGAGCGTGATACGCAGCACCGGATCTGTATCGTCCACTCTTAGGTACAGGCAATCGAGGAGGGCATAAAGGCTAGTCCCGTCGGCGCGGCGGAGGGACAGCTCACACGTTTGTTTGCCGCCCTGTTGCTTTACCCGTAGATAATGTCGATGCCAGTGGTCTTTACAGTCATCAGCAATAAACTGCACAAAGCGCCGCTGCATAATTTTCTTGCGCTCTACGCCGAGCAGTTTGGCGCCAGTGAGGTTGATTTCAGCGATCATGCCTTCTGGGGTGAGGGTGAGATAGCCGACCGGGGCGAAGTCGTACAGTTCAACATAATGGGCCCGCGATGTTTCCAGGGCAACAGACGCCAGCCGTAATTCCTCGTTCTGCATCTCCAGTTCTATTTGGTGCACACCCAGTTCGTGCAGGAGTTCATCGACAAACGGCGACGGCGCTTGTGTCGGTTCGGCGCGAGCGAGTTGTCCCTCGGCGCTTAATCGCAACTGCTGCAACCGTCGGTTGCTCTCATCTGTGTTATCGCTCATGGCTTTACTTCCATCGACAGCAATATCAGCTGTGGCCCACTGGCCTCGCCGATAATGCGACGGGCATTCAGCAGCATTTTACGATGACCAATCACGGGGAAGTCATGCTCCACCACATAGTCGTTAAATGACTGGTTGTTCGGCAGGATGCTCTCCAGCAGTCTACGCAAGTCGGGGATATCCCATTCGCGGTCACCAAGTTCATAAATCTCATGGCCCACGGTATCTTCCGGCGTGACCTGGAATTCCCGGTAAAATGAGCGACTGGCAGAGACCACTTTCAGCGTGCCATCGAGTATGATGAGCGGTTCACATACCGTATTGACAATGTCTTCGGTCAGTGTCAGTGCTTCTTGAGTCACAATTGCCTTGATGCGTGAGGTGATGTCGGTAAATGTCAGCACCACGCCGTCAATCATGTTATCCAGCGTGCGGTAAGGTTGAATCCGCGCCAGCATCCAGGTGTCGCCGTTGATGTGCAGCTCACGCTCATAAGGGATCAGTGATTCAAGCACGGTCTGGGCCGCGGGCAGCAGGTCATCCCCTGCCACAACAGACCGGATGTCGGTCAAAGGCCGGCCCACATCAGAAGAGACCAGGCGATAGACGCGCACTGCATCGCGGGTGAAGCTACGTATCATCAGGTGCCGGTCAAGGAATATGATGCCGACATTGATGTTGTCCAGCAGGTTTTTCATGTCGTTCTGCATACCGACCAGTTGCTCGATTTTGGTTTGCAGTTCTGAGTTGACCGTGATCAGTTCTTCATTGACCGATTGCAATTCTTCCTTAGAGGTTTCCAGCTCTTCGTTGGTTGATTGCAGCTCTTCATTGGTGGATTGCAGCTCCTCATTGGCGGACTTGAGCTCTTCATTGGAGGCTTGTTGCTCTTCGATGATGGACTGATTGCTTTCTTTCAGGTACGCAAGGTCGCGCTCCAGTTCTTCAATGCGTCCCCGTTCGGCTGGCTTGGCAACACGTTTGCGCCCCGGCTTGGTGGCTGGGCTGGCGATGTCCTGAAAGCTCACCAGCAGTAAATTCTGGTCGCCAACCGGCCCAGCCAGCAGCCGGACGCTGAGGCTGATCGTGGTGTAGCCTCCATTGGTCTTGACCTGCATTTCCCGGTTCAGGGTTGGCGATCCCTCACTGATAGCAACGTGAAGTGCGGCACGCAGCTCCAGCTCCAGGCCCTCACGCGCCATTTCAATGACGTTCAGGCTGGCCTGCCCTGGTGCCGGGCGTAGGTATTTACCGGTCTCGCCATGCACATAGAGGATAACACCCTTGAGGTCGGTGACCACCGAAGCGGGCGCAAAACATTGCACCAGCACCCTGCGGGTGAGTTCGGCAAAGTTGGTTTCCTTGGGTTTAGCCATGAGCCCCTCTGGCGCTTTGCCGCCACTTTCTGCGGCCCAGGACAAACCGTTCGCCACCGCTGCACGGGAAGAGTCGATGGAATGGATGGCGCGATAGAACTTCCACTTGCGGTTGAGCGCTGAGAACAGGTCGGTATGGTTGCCGATGCTCTCCGATGGCGACAGGAACAGCACCCCGCCCGGCTTGAGTGCATAGTGGAAAGCCAGAATCAGCCGATTTTGCAGATCCGGTTCCAGATAGATCATTAGGTTGCGGCAACTGAGCAGATCGAGCTTGGTGAAGGGCGGGTCTTTAATCACGTTCTGGATGGCGAACACCACCATCTCGCGGATTTCCTTTTTTACTCGATACCCTGCATCTTCCTTGACAAAGAAACGGCGCAGTCGCTCCGGGGTGACATCCTGGGCGATATTGGGTGGATAAATGCCGGCGCGGGCAATGGCGATGGCATCATCATCCAGATCGGTGCTGTAGATCTGCACCTTGAATTCCTGATGCGCCTCAGCTATCAATTCACGCAACAGTATTGCGATGGAGTACGCTTCTTCACCGGTGGCACAGCCTGTTACCCAGACCCGGAATATGTAGTTATCCGGTTTGTCCTTGCACAGTTGCGGCAGGA
>PMDM01000424.1:6648-6786 GCA_003155565.1 Methylococcaceae bacterium
ATGCGGCGGCCGATAGTGCTTTTCTTGTAAAGGGAGAAGTCGTGGCCAGTGATGGTGCGTAATTGCAACAGGATTCGACCTATCTCGTTTACCGCTTTGGGCGCTATCGGCATTTTAGTGTGGGCGGCAAAAGTGCGG
>PMDM01000330.1:0-2294 GCA_003155565.1 Methylococcaceae bacterium
AACTGAGCTATCACCCAATGACCTCTGACAAAGCCGGAGGTCATTGGGTAAGCGAATCAAACGCACATCGTTAGCCTCCAAAAGCCTCCGTCCAAAACTTGCCATTGACTGTATCCGGTGGGGCCGATTTCCGGCAACACATCCTTTGTAATTTATCTGGGTAGGGCTGCTCGAGGCGAACAGCGACTCATGCAAAAAATCCAGGCAGCAAAGTGACTACGAGTAGCGACACTAACCGGATCGATTTTATTGCCTGGCTCTTTTTTCATAACCAGGCCTTTACCAATACCCTGTCAGCCCAATGAAGGGCCCGTGCAAGGTCGCATCGGCGCCCACGCGCTTGTCCACATTCACAGTTAGAGCCTTGTAACCCGCCTGCACTGTAGAGGGCACGCCAAACAGGGTGGTGCGGTAGCCGACTGCCCCGAGCCCGGAGCCGGTAAAGCTCACATGATCAGCGCCGAACCCACCGGCATTGCCGTCCAATAGCATGAACCACTTCGGCAAGAATTCTGTCACGATGCGGCCGCCTATCACCGGAGCAGTAAAGGAATTGCTGCCCGAAAAACTGCCGATACCCGTGAATTCAAGCTGGTTACCCAGCCAAATGGTGCGGCCGCCGGCATAGAGGTCGAGGATGTTTGAAGGCGATTTCTCCTCCCAGTGGGCAACGCGTTCCGAGGCAGTCGAACCGAACAATCGGTACGACACGCCATAATCCATGACGCCCAACTCGGTCGACAAGCCTTTAGCAATACCCCCATCAAAGCGGGGTTTGAAATCCAGCCCCAAGTAATCGCCATCCAGGTATAACCCCAGCCGCTCATAATGCGCTTCTAAATGCCCATGGAAAGCCACTGGAAAACTGCGCAGCTTCCCGGCGATATCGATGAAGCTCAAATCAACTGATTGGCTAAGCGGTCCAGCGGAAAAATCGGCGTTTAAGCCTGGAAACCACATGTCGAGCGTGAGATCAAACGCCCAAGGATCATGGATTGCGTCGGCCTCCGCCTCCGCAGTTTTAGCAGCGTTGACGTCAAGAGCCGCCGCCAATATAGCAGCAAAGACCAAGCGTTTAAAAAACGAGGAAAAGCAGTGTTTTACGATCATATAAGTTCTCTTTAATCTTGAGACCAATGAGCATCACCTTACTGTGGCGTTGCTGTACCCGAAGTCCATGAATATAATCGTGTTGTTGCCAGTTCAGCCCAATGGTTGACAGCGTTTTCCGCATCACCCCACCGCCACTGAAAAGCGTTAGTAACCGCGCCGCCGCCGATCCGCCTATCCACGAACAATCCCAAAACTTCTCCCGATACCGAATCGGTTATTTTGAGCTCTGCCTGTGCTCCGCCGACAAACGGGAATGAACCGGTCGCCAGATATTTGAGACTGGACAAAAGACGCGCCTGCGGAACCATCATCGAGATGGTGCGCAGCATTGGCGTGGCCGATGACATATCGACCAGGGCGGCATCGAGCTTCATGATGCCGGGTCCCGGTTGCTGGACAATTACAAATTTCTGTCCGAGATGTAAGGTAAGTTGCTGGGACAAATAGTTCACCAGTGTCTGCTGATCAGCGGGGGAAACCCGTGTGGAACTTCCACTCCAGAACGTCACCGGATCGATCATGATTTTGTTGTATTGGGTCCACTGCGCGGCCGGATTAATGTAACGCAAGCCGACCTGGCCCTCACCGCCGGGTGTAAGCAGGGCACACTCGTTGGCAAGAAATGCGCAGTTTACGTCAGTCTGTTGGATCGCTACTTTCTGTGTAGTCGCACAGGCGCTCAATAACAACAGACACAAAGCCAGTAACGAGAAACGTATCCGGNNATCATCTCTTAAAGGGATGTTATCTGCCCCGTCTTAAGTTAGTAGCCGGTTTAAATTAAGTGGGATAATTAAAAAATGTAAGAGGGTTTCGCGCTAAAACTTTCAAATCATAACACAGTTAAATGGCGGATTGCTTGGCGTGACTCCGTGTTTATTTGTGGCTAAACTGCACTTTCTAGGATTAATCTGAGTTTGGATAAAATTCAGGGGTTTTTTAAACGCAGGGACAACCACAATGGATTGCCCCAATATTGTGTCAATTTTTTATGCCTGACTCAGACTATTTCAGATCTTATTCAAGCATACTTTCACAATCCTGTTAGAAAGGTCTCAGTGTAAATGCAGTGGGATCCGTTATCACTTCGCCCGGTTTACGGTTGGCGATTTGTACAAACTGCTTGGCCCACTGATCCATAATGCCCTTGGCGGGGCCATACCAGGTCAGGCGAGTCAGAT
>PMDM01000330.1:2329-4312 GCA_003155565.1 Methylococcaceae bacterium
TGCGAGTTCCAGACGCAAAGCCGGTTGATTAGGTTGTGCGGGGTACTCAATGACTTGAAAGCGATGATTGGGATCTGTCTGGAAATCCTTGACTACCTGATTATGGAAGTACAGGGCCAGTTCTGCAATATCCCTTTCGACATTTCTTAGCCAATTAGCCGAGCTCAGACGATGAAGCCAACTCATTTGCTGCATGTATTGAGTATTGACGGGCGCTACCACCAATTGCTTGTAATTATTCATGTCGAAGCCGGGTTTGATCCAAACCTTATGAAATGGCAAATCCTCTGGATTAACGTGCCGGTCAGGCTGCTCGATAAAGCCGGCGTCAGGCGCCGGATTAACCCACACCGCTTTCGCAGTATTGCTTCCCGACTGAATAGTAGAACACCCCGAAAGNNCGACAGCGCTAAAACTACGGAATTCTTTTTAAATGTTTGACTATCTATTTTCAATTGTTTGCTCCAGGTTTAAAAAAATCAGCTTCAAATTGGGTATGCACGGCTTCTATGACGGCATGTGGGCGAGCAGTTTCCACTCGCCGCCGACGATCACCGTGCAGGAAANNGTCCAAAGAAACTCTGAGTAGCTACCCAAAAGGGAAACTCGGTTACTTTAAGCCAATGCGGAATCTGAAGGAAGCCCAAGTAGTTCGTTTCATTAAAAAGCTTACAATTAATATACTCAGCATAAGCTTGGCAATGCCCAAGCTTTGAGATTGTTCAAAGCGGTTCGAGCAGTCGGTATACTAATATCAAAATTCCTCGCTACGTCTGTCGTGTTATTGTCGGATTTGCGGCGCAAATACTCATGAACCTGCCGTGCGGTAATAGCTGCGCGTTTTAAAGTTTCGATCTGGTTGCGTATGCAATTTCCCTAATGTATAGTCAAATCCCCTTCATCATTTTTTCAGACTCTGTGCTGTTATGTTTCGAACTTGGTTAATGGTTGTGGCCGCCCTGTTGGCCTTAGGCGGTTTGTNNGTTGTCAGCGTAGCGTGACTTTAATGTCCACACCAGTGGTGATCGCGAAGAGCGGCAAAAGCCCCTTCACGGCGAATCCCAATCTTGAGGAAACCAAACTCATCGATGTGTTTTTCGCCACCAATCGCATCCCCTTAAGCCCCATACCGCCCCGTTTTTACAGCACCTTGCCAGGCCCTTCCATTTATCTGGGCAAAGCCACGGTTAGGATGGGTGGGCAAAACAAGGATTGGGAAACTTTGTATCAGCTTTCTACCACTGACCAAGAAGGACGCCGACCCTCCTTGCGTTTGGACAAGCTGGATGAACAGGCAATCATCCGCCGTAACGACAGGCCCACAGCGCCAAATCCCAATACCCGTGAGTTTTTCAATCAAATCAACGCGGCTTTGGCGCAAAGCATTGATAAAGACTTGACTGTTTATTTGCATGGGGCCAATTCCAATATGGCGATTGCTGCCGGACAAGCAGCCCAGCTTCGCCATTTCACGGGCCGGAATTCGGTGGTGCTGATGTTTGCTTGGCCCTCGGCAGAACGAGGGATGCGTTACTTTACCGATGTAACCAATGCCAGGGCTACGGTTTCCGAGTTTGCCAAGTTATTGGAATTCTTGATGAGGAATACCAATGCAAAGCACATCAATATTCTCGCCTATAGTGCNNGCTCCATTCCCCTGCGTTTGGGGGAAATTTATTATGCCGCCCCCGATTTGTCTTTCCCCGCCTTTGCCCGCCAGCTTCCCCAATACATTGGTATGAGCCGAAGAGTGACAGTATCAGTGAATATGAATGATTCAGTGCTTGCTCTTTCGAGCTGGGTACATGGTATTTCCCGATTGGGCAGGCCCAATTCCCGGGAGTTGTCCAAGTCGGATTTTGATTTTCTAGTGAAAGCGGCGGAAAAAATGGATTTTGATATGATTTCGGTGCAACCGGAAGTGATTCCAGGTTTGGCCCGGCGTTCCCATGCTTTTTGGTATGAGCATCCTTGGGTGAGTAG
>PMDM01000009.1 GCA_003155565.1 Methylococcaceae bacterium
TGCCTAATGTTAAGGTTGTGGGCATAGATTGCCATATCGGTTCGCAATTGACCGAATCCAGGCCATTCCTGGATGCCTTGGATCGGGTGCTTGAACTGGTCACTGCCCTTGAGGGTGAAGGCATTCACCTACACCATATCGACTTAGGCGGAGGCCTGGGCATTTGCTATAAAGACGAACAGCCGCCAGAGCCGTCCGAATACATACAGGCGATTTTGGCGCGTTTGGGTAATCAACCTTATGAAATCCTGCTNNCAGGGCGACGTGGACGAACAGCATTGGGATATTGTCGGGCCAGTCTGTGAAACGGGCGATTTCCTGGGCAAAGATCGGGTTTTATCAATAAAGCAGGGCGATTTATTGGCGATACGTTCATCTGGCGCGTATGGATTTAGCATGAGTTCCAATTACAATTCCAGGCCTCGTGTGGTTGAGGTTATGGTTGATGGAGCTAAAGTGCGGGTGATTCGTGATAGGGAGCGGATCTCGCATTTGTGGGCTGGGGAGCATTTGTTGGCTTTATGAAGATAAATTTGGAACGATGTAGGTCACGTTGCCGCGAATGCGGTTACGCGACACTTCCTTTGTTGGGTAGCGCACGCAAGCGCAACCTGACCTACAAGACTTTACGTTAGTGTCTAAGAGGCATAAATGGATTACGAAGTTGTCTTCGAGATTTCAAAAAGCGGGTTAGGTATATCAATGTTTGCTTTGCCCGGATTTTTGTTCATTGCCATTGGCATAGTTATGTATAAATTTCCANNTGGTTCGCAAGAAATTGGTCTGAACGATGGGCTAGAGGTTTTGCTACATTTTGGCTAGGTTTTTCAGTCATTTGGACGGTATTTTCTTTTGGAGGCACTTTTATCAGCCAGAGTTCTGCTAGGGATACATACGAAAGCGGGAATTATAAAATGGTCGAGGGCGTTGTGGAGAATTTCGACCCTATGCCAGCAAGCGGTCACAAAATGGAGAGCTTTACTGTCAAAGGTGTCAAATTCGAGTACTCAGATTTTGTGGTTACGCCAGGTTTTAATAATGCTGCTTCTCAAGGCGGGCCGATAAGAGGAGGGCTTCCAGTGAGAATCTCGTATACGGGAAACACAATACTAAAGCTAGAAGTCAGTAAGGTAGCTCGGATGGAATGAAATCCGGGACTTCGTGGCTTCAACTCGTAAGATGGGTTAATGGTAGGTTGGGTTAGGCTCGCAAAATCACTGGGGTTTAGCTATCGCGTACCTTTGGGTGCGCCGTAACCCAACATTCTGGAGTATCCCAAACACCCATCGTTGGGTTACGACGCGCCCCAACGATAGTGGTCGTTTTTTCTATGTTGCCATGCGCGTCTAACCCAACCTACAGAGTTACAATTGAAAATTTGAAAGCAAAGTAAAAACAATGATTAACTTCACCAAAATGCACGGTCTAGGAAACGATTTTGTCGTGATCGATGCGATCAACCAGACCATTAAGTTATCCCCGGAACAAATCCGTTTCATGGCTGACCGACACTTTGGTGTGGGCTTCGACCAACTGTTGCTGGTGGAAAAACCGGAAAGCGCTAATGCCGATTTTAAATACCGAATTTTTAATGCTGACGGCAGTGAAGTCGCGCAGTGTGGTAATGGTGCGCGGTGTTTTGCGCGCTTTGTGCGGGAAAAGGGCTTATTTGCTGGTGATGAGATCACCGTTGATACCGATTCAGGCCAACTCGTGCTTACCTTTACCGATAATGGCTTGGTGACGGTCAACATGGGCATTCCCAGACATGCGCCCGTTGAGATTCCGTTGCTTGTCGCCCAAGAAGCGCAAACGTATTTTGTGGAAATTAATGGCACGTTGACAGAGTTCGGTGCGGTATCTGTGGGAAATCCTCACGCTGTTATTCAAGTGGAAAACATAACTTTGGCACCGGTGGCTGAAGTAGGTCGGATTTTGGAAAATTATCCACTATTTCCTGAACGGTCTAATATTGGTTTTATGCAAGTGGTCAATCGCAAACATATCAAGCTTCGTGTGTATGAACGTGGTGCGGCAGAAACCCTGGCTTGTGGCAGCGGTGCTTGCGCCGCTGTGGTCGTGGGTATTGAGCAAAACTTACTGGACAACGAGGTCACGGTAGCCCTAACTGGTGGCGAGTTGACTATAAGCTGGGCAGGTCGTGGACAGCTGGTATACATGATGGGCTCTGCAACTACAGTCTTTGATGGGAAAATAAGCTTGATGGAAACACAACGCTATGGATAAACAAGAAAAGTCGAGCCTGACTTCAGCACAGATTGAGCAATATCTTCGTGAACACCCTGAGTTCTTTAACGAACATTTGCACCTGCTGGAACGGATGAGTATTCCGCACCCCAGCGGCAATGCCGTATCGCTTATTTCCAAGCAATTGGAAATATTCAGGAGTAGGCATCAAGAATTGGAAAGCCAGTTAACTGAGCTGATAGAAATTGCCAGGGAAAATGATACGTCTTATGTGCGTATGCACAAACTTACTCTGGCATTGTTGGATGCCAAGACCATTGAAGAAGCGGTAGCGAATCTCGAAAC
>PMDM01000083.1 GCA_003155565.1 Methylococcaceae bacterium
GTTCCAGTCCGCACATGTTCATGATCCTTCTTACGTTCTTTTTTTTTATCAGGAACAGTTGATGATTCGGGTATTTTCTTGGACAAGGATAGCTCCTGGTGTTTAGCTAGCCAACTGTGCTAGGAAGCCAGAGTTTCGGATACTAGGATTTGACGATATTTTTGATAAACCACTAGCTATTTCGATTCAATAAGGGAGGTTTTTGTTTAGCTACAATTTCAAACGGCCAGTAATGCTTCTGGATAGAAACTGATAAAAAAACTTTTCCTTAAAGCAACTATATAAGGTCGATACTACAGTAATATTACGAAAATAGAAAATGGGTGTATTGGTTGAGTAGCAAATGAAATGTGATGGTAATATCGGAGTCGAAAGCTTTACTCCAACCTTATTTTGAATGTCTTCTTTGGAGGTTTTTTTCTTGCAGGGGTCAATGGTCTTTTGTGGGCCGGACTTTTACCTTCATAGGTAAGCAAAAACCCAAATCCTCGAACGGCTGGTATTGAGAAGCCAAATTTTTTTAGTCGAATTGGTTATTACTGGACAGACCAATTAGTATTACACGTATTTCAAGTTATAGGACTCATCTTCATTTATACTCATCAGGGAAAACCGTCGAACATTTGCCTACAAATGCAGTATTCACAGTAATGAACGGATATCAGCAAGGCTCACCATGAGCGCCATCGGGTCTTCGGGGGAGGGATCGAAACCGAGAGCCAGATAGAATGAACGGGCTTGTTCTGAAAGGGCATGGACGATAATACCGCGAATGCCGATAGCATCGGCAGCATAGGAAACCCTTTGCGCGGCATCACGAAAAAGAGCCCTGCCTAAGCCGTGGCCTTGGAAAGACAAGTCCACCGCGAGACGACCGAGTACGACGACTGGAATAGGGTCAGGCATATTTCGGCGGAAACGGCCAGACGTACTGCCGCTTCTGATCGCGCCCGAGGCAAGCGCATAATAAGCGACAACCTGATTTTTGTTGCAGACAACGAAAGTGCGTGAGGCGCCGCTAGCTTGATTGGCCAAGGCTCGGCGGTGTAACCATTCATTTAGCGACGGTACGCCAGAGTCGAACTCGATGGTTTGATGGTGCTCCGAAATCGGAATCGGTGCTTCTAAAGACAACCCTCACTCCCAAGGCGTTGGGGTTTGCAGGGTTTTCCGTAACCGTTCATTAGGCTGGGGCGGGGCATCAAGACGAACAAGGAATTCCTGATAGGCTTCCCGGCTGACTACCATCATGGTCTGGTCCAATAACGCTTCCTCGGCGGCTCGGCGGGCGGCTTCAAGCATGAAATCGGTTCGATTTTTTCCCAGTAGCTGGGCAGCACGGTCGATTAGTCCGCGTTCTTCCGGTTTGATGCGAAGATTAAGCGTTTCGCGTTTGGTAATTTCGGGTGCGGCTGCTGTCATGTCATTACCTCCATAATTGACATAATAGCATAATGTAATGACATTGTCATCACTCTTATTGAAGAATAAACAATCTGGTTGGCGACGGGATATTCATTTTACTAATTGAATGAATGAGTCGAAATAAACAGCTATTTATTANNAACCAATTTTGGAAGATCGGCCATGTACCCGTCATTCGAGTCCTTATGGTTTATTTATAGTTTTTATCGGTTGGTGTTGGTTCCGGTTTATCCGGTGGTATCGGCAAACCAGGGCACTGTTCAATATATTCAATGTCTGGTGATACCCAATCGCGCCATTCCTGGTGACTCATATTGCGGACTATCTTGGTGCAAAGCGAATCAGTCCAGCCTTCAAATACATCCCACAGGCGCAGGGTCTTGTNNCGGAGACGATGCGTTTGCCGTCCGGGCTGAAGGCGACGCTGGAAACGAAATCCTCCTCTCTCTGTTAAATAAACCCCCAAAGAACCCTGTCCCTTAATCTATATCAGTGGGATATAAGTTAAATCCTGCTAACACTCAATTATTTTTATACATCAACATCCCCCTTTAACCGTCCTGTCCTGGGCATGTGTCCGGAACGCACGCCGAGCAATCATACCAAAGCCAAGACGGCAATAATGTTGGCTCTTGAGTTCATAATCTGCGCTGTAAATGGAGTGTGGCACGTATAGTTTAGGTAAAACCAAGTTAGCTGCAAGTTCTAATCCTTCACAACCTGGGTGGGTGTGGACATGGCCTTGGAGGAATATTCCGCTCTTAACGGCATTGACCAGGGGTTAAAGTTAACCGGATAACGGCACAAATTATACAGGATTTAACCGCCAGGAAAATTTTGACCTATACTTCGTAACATCTTTGAAAAAAGACTTAACGATTGTGGGTGGATTATGATCCAACAGGGCAAAGCTAATCTCATGAAGGGTGTAGTCGGGAAAATCATCTTGCCCGTGCTATTGTTGTATTCGGCAGTGGGGTTTTCAGCCGAGCGGATAGGCATGGTAAAAACCCTGGAACCATCGGCATCAGCCATCAGGGAAGGGGTTGAAGTTAACCTTGCGGTAGGATCAAAAATTTTTGAGGGCGACATGGTTGTTACCGACTCAGACGGGACGGTAGGTATCACTTTCAATGACGGTTCTATGCTGACACTAGGCCCGGGCGGGAAGGTCGTCGTCGATAATTATCTGTTCAACCTTAGTGAAAAAAAGCTGACATTTTTATCACAAGTGCTTAAAGGTACAGTTACATTTATGTCCGGAGCTATTAATAAGATTGCCCCTGGCTCTGTACGTTTTAAAACTCCGACGGCTACATTGGGTTTGCGTGGGACGAAAGTTATTATTGAGGTGGATTAATAATTAATATGTATCGGCTTATGGTATCAAACATGAATGCGATCAAATTTATTATATGGTCATTATCTTGCTTGCTGTTTGCATGCAACAGCACAACCGTTGTTTTGCTCCCAGATNNAAAAACTGCCGCCGACCCAAAAGGTCCAGTTAACTAACGAAAACGTTCGAGATAAGTATGGTGATATCTTGGCAAAAGGACCGATGGTCCCAGACCATTTTAGGTTTTATTTCAAAGCCGGCAAAGCGGCCTTACAGGCCGAAGCACAAGAAGTGCTCATCAACAGTAAAGCAAGAATTCAAGAAAGAAAATC
>PMDM01000362.1 GCA_003155565.1 Methylococcaceae bacterium
TCCATGCCGGGCATGCGAATATCGGTAATCAGGGCGTCAGGCAAGTCGTCTTGTAAAGCCGTCAGTAACTCTTTCCCGCTGGAAAAGCTGCGGGTGATGATGCCGGCTTTTTGCAGGGCTTTTTCAACAACCCAGCGGATAGACTTATCGTCATCAACAATCCAGACAGTTTCAGGCTTGTTCATTGCCAATTCTCCTTGCACTTAAATGGGTAACAAAATCGAAAAAACCGTATTGCCGGGTTCGCTGTGGCATTCAATCAGGCCGTTATGTTGATTGATTAATGACTGGGCAATAGATAAGCCCAAGCCCGTACCATCCGCGCGACCGGTAATCATCGGGTAAAATATCCGCTCCATGATGTCTGGATCAATACCGGAGCCATTGTCGATAATGTCCACTTTTACGGCCAGTTTATGGTGCTGTCGACCAAGGGCCTGGTTTCGCTGAATTCGGGTCTTTAGGATAATTATGCCGCTGCCATCAAGAGCCTGGACGGCATTCTTGGCGATATTCAGGACTGCCTGTATCAACAAATCCCGGTCTGCACGGATGTCAGGAATGCTGGGGTCATAATCGCAAATAATACTGAGGTTGCCTGAAGATTCTGCTTCCACTAGCTGCCTGACCCGCTCCAGCACCTCGTGAACATTGATTACCTTAAAGTCTGGCGGTTTGTTCGGGCCTAGTAGCTTGTCCATCAAGCCTTGGAGACGGTCAGATTCGGCAATAATGATCTGGGTATATTCTTTAAGGTCGGGGTCAGCCAATTCAAGATTTAGTAACTGGGCTGCGCCGCGTAATCCACCTAAGGGATTTTTTATCTCATGCGCGAGGCCCCTCACCAGTAATCTCGCGGTATTTTGTTGGCTAAGTAGCTGTTCTTCCTTAGAAATACGCAAATGATTATCAACCCGAGGCAGTTCAACCAGAATTTCGTTAACCCGATCATCGACTAACAAGGGCGTAGCACACATATTGATAGTAAAATTTTGTCCCATACGATCCAGGATAAGCTCACGGTCAACCAAAGGTTCGGCCATCGTCAGGCATTGCTGCAAGTTGATTATCAAGGCCGGATCGGAAAACTTGAACAATTCCATCGCGTTCACCCCGACAAGATGACGGGCGCTATCCGCGAGTAAGATTTCCCCCGACGTATTCACATAAACAAGGATTAAATCGCTGTTAAATAACAGTGTAGCGGTATTAAGGTGATCCAGTATGCGTTTAAACATGATTTTTAATTAAGGATGTCGTATGGGGTAACTACTCAAGCTCGCATTTAATGCTTAATTGCAAGCAATTTACAGGCCATATCTGTAGAAATATAGTTTGTCTGATTATGCGGAACACAATTACTAGCGGGTTGACTTAAGGGATAACCGGTTTACATTCACAAGCAAGAAAGAAGCCAAAACGGGAGATTGATTGGCGCACCATTATAGTGCGATTAACTGGGTGGGCGTATAAATTAAGTAAGGACTCGTCGATTAAGTCAGCATTTCCGCAATATTGGAAAATGAGATGAGTATTAAGGGTGTTACATGCGCGGGATTTGATCCGAAATATCAGCCACCTGTGCGAATAAGCGATTTAATTCCTGCTCCAGCGAGTTGTCAGGCATATCCAAACCAGCACGTCGATACCAGTAATGGGCATTAGCCGAATCGCCTTCGATGCGATGCAGGTAACCGTGAATGTGGCAAGATAGAGGGTCGTAATAATCCTGCACCAAACGATGCGCGGCATCCCACTCGCCATTTTGGATGAGTTGTAATGCTTGCTGATGAGTATTTTTCATGGTGTTGCGGAAGACATAAAAAACCCCGTAAGCCGATGACTTACGGGGTTTAATGGCATTTTAGCTACAAGCTGTAGTACATATCATATTCGACTGGGTGTGTACTCATGCGGATGCGGGTGACTTCAGCCATTTTAAGTTCGATGTAACCATCAATCGCATCATTGGTGAAAACACCGCCACGGGTCAAGAAGTCACGGTCTTTGTCCAGTGCATCTAAAGCTTGGTCAAAGGCATGGCAGACTTGTGGAATCAGTTTTTCTTCTTCAGGCGGCAAGTCGTATAAGTCCTTGTCCATGGCTTCGCCTGGATGGATTTTGTTTTGGATGCCGTCCAAACCTGCCATCATCATGGCTGCGAACGCCAGATAAGGGTTAGCTGTGGAGTCAGGGAAGCGAACTTCAATACGACGGCCTTTAGGGTTGTTAACAAAAGGAATACGTATAGAGGCAGAACGGTTACGTGCTGAATAAGCCAGCATAACGGGCGCTTCAAAGCCGGGAACTAGGCGTTTGTAGCTGTTGGTTGACGCGTTGGTAAAGGCGTTAAGCGCTTTCGCATGTTTGATGATACCACCGATGTAGTACAACGCAGTTTCAGACAGGTCGCCGTACAGGTGACCAGCAAACAGGTTAACGCCACCTTTAGCGAGTGATTGGTGTACATGCATACCGCTACCATTATCGCCAACCAGGGGTTTAGGCATGAAGGTGGCGGTTTTGCCGTAAGCGTGGGCGATGTTGGCAACCACGTATTTCAAGGTCAGCACTTCATCAGCTTTTTTAACCAGGGTGTTGAATTTGACGCCGATTTCGCACTGTCCGGCAGTCGCCACTTCATGGTGATGCACTTCAGTGGTCTGCCCCATTTCTTCCAGAGTTGAGCACATGGCAGAACGCAGATCTTGTAACGAATCAACAGGTGGTACGGGGAAATATCCGCCTTTAATGCCGGGACGGTGGCCGATATTGCCGTCAGCATAGACTTTTTCTGAGTTCCAGCCTGCTTCCTCGGAGTCCACTTTGTAGAAAGAGCCGCTCATGTCAGTGCCCCAGCGGACATCGTCGAATATGAAGAATTCGTTTTCGGGTCCGAACAGCGCGCCGTCGG
>PMDM01000018.1 GCA_003155565.1 Methylococcaceae bacterium
GGAGCTGGTACATATCGCCATGGCCGAACTGGACAACGAAGCCGGTAAGACCGCCAAGAACGCGTTTACCAAACGCCAAGCGGCTTTGAAGAAAGAAGCCAGGCCGGTTGATAAAAACTGGGCGTTTGAGATTGAATCCTGCAATGAAAAACAGGCCTTGATTGATCAAATTGAAATCATGTCGGATCACGATCAGGCTAAGTTCAGGCAATTGCTGGATGAAAAGCTGGATTTTTTGAGGGATTGATATGGAAAAACCAAAATTAGAAATATGGACAATCTACTTTAGCCCTAAAGATTTTCCGAATGAGTATGTGGCAAGAATGTTTGAACTTGACCAGCCGACAAAAAGTATTTTGAGAGCTTCAGGGCTTGAGGACTTGCGGGGAAAGATTCAAAACTACTCAGACCATGAGCTTGTTAGAATAAATCGTTCAGAAAATGACCATCGCAGCGTGATAGAAAGCTGGATTTGAGAGGTTGATAGACATCGCCATGTGCATAACCACCAAAGAAGCCGCCATTGCTTTAGGCGTAGCGCACGGAACCATTTCAAAAATGGATAAAGCAGGACGCATACCGACTCCATGCGTGTTTGTGCTAAACAAAAATACAGGGCGACAAATCAAGGCCTATGACAAAGCCGAGTTTATGGCCTGGGTTGCAACCAACCCAATCAAGCATTGTGGCTATAGGGACGCGGAAGAACGTCAAAAGCGGCTTAAAATTGTCAGCCAGCCGGTTTATTCAAAATCGGAAGACGATGTGTACTGCATCCAGAGAAAAGCCGAGCCGTTTGTTTATTCCGGGTATAAAAAATGGTGGATTCTTAATTTTAGACCGGCGCTGTTAAACAGGGGATATTCGTATGATTGATTTTTATGAACAGTGGATAAATGTATGAATGACGCAATACAAATACACGGCATAACCATCAACGTCGATGCCGATAACCGCTATAGTCTTACCGACTTGTATAACGCCGCTAAAAAAATGGGATTGGCTGATGAAAGTGATAGACCGACCGATTGGCTAAGGACAAAAACAGCTCAAAAGTATGTCGATTTTTTAGAAATTAACGGTGTAAATTCTCACTTTGGTGTGGGCATCCAGCCTATCGAAATAATTAAGGGTGGTGAGTTTTCAGGTACGTATGCGGTCAAAGATTTGGTATACAGTTACGCGATTTGGTTAAGCGTAGAGTTCCACCATGAAGTCATTCAAACCTACGATAAAAAAGTTACCGAAGAACACGCCCAACTCGAAGAACTACAAGCCAAACTAAAAACCTCTATCCCTAAAGACCCTAATTGTATTTCCAGCGTCATCGGCGGAAGTCCTCTTGAAGCCCATAAGTTTTTTAAAAAGATGGAAGTATTAGACTTGGTTAGAATAGAAATCGACTATAAACCCGTCTATAAAAAATTTATTACTGAAAAGGGTTGGGCTTACTTACAAGGCTACAGCAAGGATGGAATTGTACGAGTGGAACCGGAAATGCACAACGCGCTGATGGCGCTGGTGGCTAATTTTGGCAAGGGTAATCAGATTGATATGTTCGGTAGTTTAAAAGAATAAACGCCTGGAAAACAACCCACAGACCGACATTTTTGAAGAAGCGGTTATTTAGACTATGCTTAAAATATTGCTTGATAAAGAAGAAACAGTCTCGGCGGTATCGCTCAGTATCAGCACGATTAACCGTCTGGTGATCGAGGGAAGATTCCCTAAGCCCGTGCGTGTAGGTACTCGGGTTCTATGGCGGCATTCTGAATTGGTCGAATGGTCTGAAAAGCTCGGTGATGGCGCTATGCTGGCTTCAGGAAAGAAACGTGGACGGCCACNNCCCAGCTTGTTAGCTAGATCGTCTGGATTCAACCGCACATATTTAGACAGCATTTCAACGGTCTTATGGCCACCAATAGCTTTTAATTCCAGAATAGAAAGCCCTTTCTCGGCCATCCTTGAAAGTGCCTCATGGCGTAAGTCATGAAGATTCAACCCCGTAATACCCGCTTTACGACATGCTTTTAAAAACGCCTTGCTGTAATGGTCAGCCTGAAACTCAAACAATCGGCCATCCAACCGAAGTGGCAAGCTGTTAATCGCTTTAAGCGCCTCGGTTGATAAGGGTACGTCACGCGATACCCCCCCTTTCGTTTCCGGTAAATAAGCCACTTTTCCCCTGATCCATTTACGCTGAAGTCCAACCAGCTCCCCGCGCCGCATCGCGGTTTCAATGGCTAGCGTGACATAGGCTTTTAATTCTGCGGAGCAATTATTTAATATCAGTTGTTCCTCGCCTTCGTATAAGCGCCGATCCCGTGAGCTATTGGGTTTAGGTAGCCGTATCATGGCAACCGGATTAATCAGTGGCATCCCCCATTCCTTTATAGCAATAGTGAACACATGGGACAGGAAAGCCAGGTCTTTTGTTACCGTACTTCCACTGATACCTTCGGAAAGCCGTGTATCACGCCATATAGCCATATCAACTTGTCTGATAGTGCCTATCCCCTTACCTGCCAAGTGACTTTTTTTCCAAAGAGCAGTACGGTATTTTTCCCGAACCGCGCCCTTTTTTAACGGCATTATTTCAGATGCATAACGATCCAGGCATTCGGCCAATGAGGTTGACAGGGTTTCGCGATTGTCCTGGTAGACACCGATACCCATATCGGATTCAATTTTTAAAGCCCATCGTTCGGCATCGCCTTTGGTGTTAAACGTGCGTCCAATGCTTTTATGTCCCTTACGCCTGACTTGGCAATACCAGCCTGTTTTTTTTTGGGTGAATGTGGCGATTACTTTCTCCAAAATATTAGCCAAGAGAGAAAATATAAACGCAAAAAAAATAACTGTAAATTTTCCTTAGTGCTTACAGAATGCTTTTTATGCCACGGTTATTTATTTTAGAATTTCTTAACCCTTTGATTTTATGGTGGCGATAGGTGGACTTGAACCACCGACCCCGGGGTTATGAATCCCACGACATAGATTGTTTATCAATTAGTTAAATCGTAGTTTATTGATATTTATAAAGTTATTAATTTATTAGTATTCATGATTAAGCATCATAAAAAGCAATAATTGCTTCATTATTGCTTCACTATATTTCAGGCAAAAAAAAGGACGCGCCAGGCGTCCGTATTCCAAGGCTTGTTTTATCACTTATCTAGCAAGTTTGTTTTGACATCGTCTTTCTCAACATCAACACTGGCCTTCAACAATCTGGACTCGATAATACGCTCAACCAGGAACAGGAAACGTGTCGCCATATGTCCCCCGATTCCAGCACAGGCGGCACTCACACCCATGGGTTGTCCTACTGAATCGGTGAGCATAAAAATACCCACACCAACAAAGCCAGAGGTGAAGAGTTCACCAAACAACTCGAATATTTTAAAGTGCCCGTCCTTGATGGACTTGCTGTTTCCAAGCCAGTTGATCAAGCCACCGCTTAAGGCCATGCTTAAGGCGATGACCCAGGTGACTACTGGCCAGGTGCTGGGGTCTGAGGTTTCTTGCATGGCGTTACAAGGTTTTAGCGAGCATAAACAGCGTGTCTATTTGCTCCGGTGTTTGTCCCATGCCTTCAAGTAACGCGCAAACTAAAGGGTCATTGCGCTTTATATCGATGGCGTATTCCCATTGAATCCTGACGGATTCCGGTTGCTGGGCAACCATCGCCTCAACGGCATCTAAAAAACCATGTTCCAACAAGATCAACCGTGCCTGGCGGGGCGTAATCGATACGGCTGCCATGAGTTCAGCGTCCGGGGTTTTTCGGTCCCAGCCTGCGAAAACATGCGGAAATTCGCTGGCATTGCCGACGGTATCGACGACGCTACCATCAGCTAACATCTCGCCTATATAGTACGCGCCTGCCGGTGATTCTGTGGCACTGTCAACGATATAATCTATGTAGAGTTTACCCTCGTACTGAATCGCAATGGCGCTTTGCGGCAGGTGAAAAATACCCGCTTGGTTTGCCTCGGGGGGGGTGTATTCAATAATTATTCTTTTCATTTAGGTCAATCCTGTAATTTCCAACGTGCAGTAACTTTCTAAATAATATTGGACATCAATTTCAAAGCTCTGATAATACCCGTACTGGATCATCATGGAATAAAGATTATCCGCGCCGATCCATACCAGAGGCGTAGACCGGTACGCGGCCAGGGTATTGTAGACCAGGTCAACCCGGGCGTTATCGATAACGAGGTTGACGTTTTGCCGCTTGGAGTAGCGGCGCTTGACGATGGTAGTACCGCCCCAGGCATCAATGGTTTTTGTTGAGTAATCGTTGATACCGGTTTTAACACCGTATTGCGTAGTACCCAGCTCAAATTTTGAGCCGAGAACTAACTTTCCTAGCCTGACATTGCCGGTTGCAACCCTTAATTGAATCGTGATTGAACTGGTCGCTGTCATCCCGAGGTCACTGATGATAAAGTCGCTTAACCCCGTTAAAACGAAGGTTTTAACCAAGGTCACAACCGGGCCTACGTCCGTTACCACGACGGTGACGGTATCGGCTTTGATATTCAATAAAGCCAGGCTATCGGCAGCGACATACGGGGTTATGATAAAGCCGAGGACGCTGGGTATGTCTGAGGTTGATCCATACACCTCATCGAAAACGCGCCATCGGTTGGTTGCGCCCACCACGAACCATTTCGGCGAGGTGCCGGTGATGTTCGATGACGGGATAAAGTTGGTATTGGCAATCGCGCATTCATAAATTTTATGGGTGGCTGTCAGGATGCATTGCATGCCGACGGTATAGGCGGTTGCCGCGTTCCAGACTACTTCAGTCCCGTAAGGTTCAGTCACCGACCCTAGCATCATGGTGGTGTTGATGTCGGCGTAGCGGGTCACGGCAGCGGACATGGTTTTTATATACGAGGTGGTGTAATTCCCAAGCTCAACCTGAGCGCCACCGGCATAAACAGAAGCCGTTTGCGTGCCGGATGATGGGCAAGGGTAGACAACAACACGCAAAACCGTGTTGCCTGTGCTGTTGTTA
>PMDM01000477.1 GCA_003155565.1 Methylococcaceae bacterium
AACGCTCCTTTAATAATTCGTATCAGGCTTGTTTCCGATAGGATTTTTGCCAGGGCACTGATATCAAAGCTTTGTGCCAGACAATAGGCTACGCAACGCTTAACGGCTTGAGTTTCAGACATACGTGGCAATTAGTTCATAACAACTCATAATTCAAATAACCGGTTCTCTGTATAAATATTCCCCCAGTTATACCCATCAAACCCTGTGCGGCACCAATCGTAAATTACGGGTTTCAAATGGTATAAATTTGGAGGCATTACAAAAAATATGTTAATTTGNNATTTTTAGCAACCAGCCATCAGCAGCGCGGCACGAGGCAACTTTGGAATCTATTTTTACATCAACCCGTGCCGCAGTATTGTGCAAAGAATCAGGGATTTTGCCTTTGACCACATAAAAAGGATCTTTAAATTCAGTGATGATATCGACAGCTTGCTTTTTAACTTGTACAGAAACCTGATTTGGGTCGTCGATATTCGATACCACGAAGGAAAACTCCGATCCTGGCGCAACTGTCGACAGATGTGCGGGTTTCATCTTGCTTAATAGGGGACGAACACAAGAAGCACCGCCAGTTTCAGCCTTGGCACCGCCGCCTCGATGGGCGCTATGATCCATTCCGGCGTGGGCATCAAACAAAGTAACGGCAAACAAGGCAGCCAGTATGTGCATTTTTTTCATTTTGTTATTCCTCTGGTTACAGTTCTCGAAAGCATGGTCAGCGCTTGATTATACCCACTATTGTAGTAAGCTTTGAGGTTATGATGTTTGAACAATGAAATAATTGAGCGTTAGAATCTTCTTGCTAAATAGTTCATAACACATTTGCATAATCCTGTTCCAGTTGCCGGAAATTCATCGAGGTCATAAAACGACTAAAACTTAGCCAGGCCGAAAGTCCCATCAAATCGGTAAACTGCGGCGGCAAAAATCGTGGCGCAATTACCGTGCCTTCTTCAACTAAATCGACCAGTACCTTCATGTCTTCAATCATGGTTTTGCCACAAAATAACAGAGGAATCCGGTCTGGTTTGCCTTTGCTCACCGCAAGGCGCATGAAGTTATAGGTCAACACGAAACCCTTGATGTACGTCAAATCCTTTGTAAACGGTAGTCCTTCGGGTGTGCTGCCCCTAAAAACACGGCTGCTGATGGTGTAGCTTTCTTCCTTATCCAAGCCCTTTTCAAGGAAAAAGTTAAAAATATCAATAAAATTAGCACCTTCTTCTGCCAGTGTTATTGCGCGAACTCGATGGATTAAGCGCATGAGCCGGTTAGGCGTGGAGCTGAAAGTCAGTATTTCCATCAATACCGCCAAGCCTTCCTGGGTAACCGTCGCCGAAGGTGGGCCTTTGCCAAGAAAAGTGCAATAAGGTTGTGCCAGGCCATTCAGCGTAGTGCCTAAATGCACCCAGATTTCATGGACTTCCAAAACCCGTAAGTCCCGCATATTGAATAACGCATCTGCACGCAGTTTTACGTAATCGGTACCAGCGGCAGCATCTGCGATAATGCCGTCACTAAGCATTGCCCGTAGGCCATTGCCGGGTAGAGCGGCTTCTATTTTTTTATTGAGTATTGCAACTGCGTCGTTAGCGGGTATGGTTTTGGGTTCTTCTGCAAGAAAATCGAGCTTCAACAATTGTGCTAAGGTCTCTTCCATCATACTGCCCAAGCCGGCAATAGTGGGGTCGCCCACATGAAAAACATCCTGCGACGAACCATACAATTCTTGAGAAATATTGGCAAATTTAGCGTTTCCCCTGGATTCAAGCATCGTCACCACATCCTGATATTCCCGGCAAATGCGCCGCATAATCACGCTGAGAGGATTAAGTTGCCCGAGTTTACGCACCAAATCCCGTTCGATTTGGTAAAACTCCTGTTTTTTATCCTCTGGGTCGAAGCCCAAAGACCGGCCGTGGTAGTATTCGGGCGTAATTTCCGGCAATTTTTTACAATGGCTGGCAAAAAAAGCCTGCTTGATGCTGTCATCCCATTTAATCGCATCGAGAATACGAATGGGTTGCTGCGCTTTGACAATCCGGTCAGAAAGTGTTTTGACTTCGGTTAGGTACGCCGATGGAGGGGGTGCAATGTGGGCATTCTTGGCGTGCATTTATCATCCATGCGTTGACAAAGTGACGGAAATCTATTGTAACCACACACGCCAATAAAATATACACTATCAAGCTGAACGTGTAACGATTAAGTCCTTGAGGAGACGGGCGTTTGGTTTTTTAAGCTTATGCTTCAGGCTGGTGTTGGTATTAACCGCTTTATCAATACGGCTTTTTATTAATATTTAATTTCCATACCATTAATTTATATGGTCTTTCAGTGCAAGCTCCCAGTCGAACAACGGTGTGGTTTTGGATGTTGTTGTATGTTTTTAGGTTTTATAGTATTTTGTAGCTAGTGTTAGGTTACCACCGTAAATCTTGAGCCTAGCTACTATCATGAATGTTGTTTAGTCAGTGCGGACACATAAAGGGGGAAAAACATGGCAGACCTCTCGGTCAAGTCGACACTCAATTACGTTATCGACTGGGTGCAGGCGCGGATTAATGAGCGGACTTCTTGGGATGGGGTTACTATCATTATTATCAGCGTTATAGCCTTAATCGCAACGCCCTTGGTCAAGTATGCAGGGTGGATTGGTTTAGGTTACGGTGCCTGGACTTTATGGAAAAGAGAAAAAGTATAATAACAGTTTTTATTAACCTTATTGCGCCCCCGCTGTGGGTAGCGCGAGTTTAGCCTTGGAGATCACAACTATGTCGACAAAAGATGAATATTTAGCAAAATTGAAAACCCAGCTCGATAGTTGGCAAGTAGAAGTGGATGAACTACAAGTTAAAGCGAGTGAAGCAACGGGTGATATTAAGGCCGAACTAGATGAGCAAATTGCCAGTCTGCGCGTTAAATTTGCAGAAGGCGAAACCAAGTTTGACGAGTTGGCTGATGCCACAGAAGAGGCTTGGGAAGAACTGAAAGTTGACGCAGAGGCGAAGTTCAGCAATCTTGTTGGCGATTTCAAAGAAGATGTTCAGGAAGCTGTGGTAGGGGCTCAAGGCTTATTCGCAAAAATTAAGTCCTTATTTAGCTAAACCATCCAAAAAACGACTATTGTTTCTAGTAGCTGTTATCAGTACGCTGGGGTTTCGTTTAGCCCAAGTATACAAAGCACACAAAGAACGGTTTAAAAGCTGGGCTTTGTGTTGCTTCTTGGGTTAATCAAACGGTGACTTTACCCCAAATCTAACCCTGTTTATCTTTAGCGACTCATTTTTTGGGTGAGCTTCAAAAATCGTTGATACCTAGTCATTGCTATTTTGCCATCTTCCGCAGCCACGCGCACCGCGCATCCTTTGTCAAGGTGGTGGCTACAGTCATTGAACTGGCACACATCTGAAAAAGGCTGAAATTCTCGATAGCCTTGCGCGAGCTGTTGCCTGTTTAAGTCGGCCAGCCCAAAAATAGCCACGCCGGGACTATCTATCAAATCGCCACCGGTATTGATGTGGTAAAGCGTTGCGGCGGTTGTCGTATGTCGTCCATGTTTTGTGGTTTCAGAAAGGGTGTTGGTTTTCAGGTTTTTGTCGGGAACAATAATGTTAGTGATAGAGGATTTCCCAACCCCCGATTGACCCGTCAGCAAGCTGACTTGATTGTGTAGTGCGAGTTTTAGCTCAGCCAAGCCATTTTCTATTTTTGTACTCACCCTATGTATCTGATAGCCGAGATTTTGGTAAACCTGTAGTTCGTTTTCAAGGGCTTCCGGGAGAGTCAGGTCTGTTTTGTTTAATATCAGGGCGGCGTTAATCTCATTGTTCTCGCAAACCGCCAGATATTGGTCAATCAGCAAGAAGTCGCAGTATGGTTCGACGGCAATGACGACGAATACCGTATCAATATTGGCGGCAACTGGACGGACTTTATTGTTTCTGGCGGGTCTCGCCAACAGCGAACGGCGAGGCAGTATGGCTTCGATACGGCCTTGATCTGGCGCGGATAGAGACCATAACACCTTGTCGCCAACCGCTACTGTCTCCAGCTTTCTTAGCGTTTGGCAGAGGATGATTTTGTTTTCATGTTCTACTGCAATGCCTTGCCCTAAATGGGCGATGACCAGTCCTTCCATGGACTCGGGTACTAATCCATTCATAGCTTCACACTGTCCTGTCATAGACGCGAACGCTCGCCCTTCCTTGGGCATGGATTATGCTGACTGCATTTTGGTTTCCAAATGGGCAATGCGGATGGCAGCAGGTGGATGGCTATAGTGGAACGCTGAATACAGCGGGTCAGGCGTCAAGGTGCTGGCGTTTTCCTCATATAGTTTGACCAGCCCGCTAATCATTTTGGTGGCTTTGGCATTGTTGGCTGCAAAATCGTCCGCTTCAAATTCAAATTTACGTTGGAAATACGCGCTAATAGGCTGCATAAAGAAGGTGAAAACCGGTGAAACCAGCATGAACAATAACAGTGCAGCGGCATTTGACGGCTGTTCTACACCTAAGCCGGTATAGAACCAGGGCTCATGAATCAGCCAGCCAAGAATTGCTAGGCTAATCAGGCTCATTACAGAGGTCGCAACCAGCATTTTGATGACGTGTTTACGTTTAAAATGACCGAGCTCATGCGCCAGAACAGCTTCGAGTTCTTCTTCATCCAGAGAATTCACTAAAGTATCGAAAAATACGATCCGTTTGTTATTGCCCAAGCCGGTGAAATACGCATTGCCATGACCGGAACGTTTGGAACCATCCATGATAAAAATACCCTGGCTATTGAAGCCGCAACGGACGAGCAAACCTTGAATCCGGTCTTTCAATGAACCTTCCTGCATCGGCGTAAATTTGTTGAATAAGGGTGCAATGAGGGTAGGAAATAACCAGCTCATCAGCAGCGAGAAGCCCATGATAATCGCCCATGCCCACAGCCACCACATCGAACCGACGCTATCCATCACCCACAAGATTAGGGTCAGCAGAGGAATACCAATTGCTGCACCTAGACCCAGTTGCAAAAGATGGTCTTTGATGAATTGTTTGACGGTGCTTTTGTTAAAGCCATATTTCTCTTCGATAACAAAGGTTTGATACAAGCTGGTAGGGATGTCGATCAACGTCATAACCAGAAAAACAGTAGCTAATGCAGTAATGCCGGCAAGCATTGGCGAAGCAATGTGGCTTGCCCAGAATACGAATGCGGTGTTGATGCCGCCGCCAAGCGTTAGCAGCAGCAAAACGATTATGCCGATTACGCTGTCTATAGTCCCTAACTTACCTTTCTCGATGGTGTAGTCCGCCGCTTTTTGGTGCGCTTCCAATGAGACGCGGTCTTTGAAGGCATCGGGCACTGCGGTACGATGGCTGGCAACGTGGTTGGCCTGGCGTTTAGCTAACCAGAATTGAATGGTGTAACAGATAATCAAGGCAATCAAAAAAATCAGTGTAAAGCTGTTCATGAGTTAAAATCGTCAGGTTTAAGAACTAGATGTAGATATAAGCCAATGCTACACTAACTGTCGTGCAATTAATATAACGGAAAAATCAAATGGTACAAGATGCCCAACATCTCATTTGGATAGATTTGGAAATGACCGGACTCAATCCCGATACTGACTTGATTATCGAGATTGCGACCATCATCACCGACAAAAACCTAAATATACTCGCCGAAGGCCCGGCACTGGCGGTGTATCAACCGGATGCTGCGTTATTGGCGATGGATGACTGGAACCAAAAACACCATGGGCAATCGGGATTGATTGATCGGGTAAGAGCTTCCAAAATTAGCGCTTTGGAAGCTGAGGCTTTGACCATTGATTTTTTGAAGAAGTGGGTGCCGGTGAATATTTCCCCTATGTGCGGAAACAGTATTGGTCAGGACAGGCGCTTTCTTTACCGCTATATGCCGAAACTGGAAGCTTATTTTCATTACCGTAACATTGATGTCTCAACCCTGAAAGAGTTGGCAGCCAGATGGGCGCCTGAACTAAAAGACGGCTTCAAAAAAGAAACCAAGCATGAAGCCTTGGCGGATATTATTGAATCGATCGAAGAATTGCGGTATTACCGGGAGAATTTTATTAAATGTCCAAGTTTGTAGGGTACGCAGTGCGTACCATTAATAAATAAGCGTCGAAAAGTTTTGCGATGAGAACCCTATATGGCTAACATATGAGGCAAAATGATGGCGGAAAAACCAAGAATTAACAATCAATCTCTTCGAGCCCTAGTCCATGGGCTAAAGAATCCGATGGGCGGCATCAGAGGTGCGGCAACTCTTCTATATCTTGAACTCGATAACGCAGAATTAAAGGAATACACTAATATTATTCTCAAAGAAATGGATCGCATCTTTTCGCGGGTTGATGAGCTCCCAAACCTACTTTTGGATGATAATGAATCTATTCTAAGGAGTATAGAATTCCCTCCTGAATACAAGTCGGCGGGAGTTTCGCTTCTTACTTATTTTGGCGAAGTAATTCAGCAAAAATACCCTGATTCAGATGTAACCTTTCGAATTGAGCAAAGAGACAACATCGTTACTTTAATCGTGATGGCAAACGACAGAGAGTTAGAAAGGATAGAACAACTACTCAGCGACTACGGCCAAGTTATCGAAGGAACTAAGCCTGTTAGTGAGTTCCTAGCCAACCCTATGCAGCAAACTCAATTGGCACATAAACTCGATATGGCAGAGCTAGAGCTAAAAATGACAAGACAATTATATCAACAATATAACTCGTTACAGAACGAGAGAATTGAGGCTCTCGAAGGGCAAGTAAGCGTTCTGGGTAAAATGTTGAACGAATCACTAAAAAGTATTCCAGATATTGATCAGATCTTGAAAATTATCGAACCGTATAAAAAAATAGATCGAAATATTGCTAAAGCGCTAAAAATGCTATCGAAAAATTTAGTAGATAATCCTACAAATAAGAACAGAGAAGAAACAAAGTCGGCACTATTGTTGGTTAAAAAAAGTCAGCCAAGCCTATTTCAGGAAATATATGATGTCTTCAAAGGAACGATCAGTGGTGCGGGTGGCAATGTTGTTTCAAGTTGGGTAATGGCGATTTTGAATGCTTTACCGAAATAATGTTTTTGGGTGGTTAGAGCCGTAGGTACGATTAGCGATAGCGTAATCGTACGCATGATGTTGTTGATTACATTCCCGATTACGCTGTCGCTAATCGGAGCTACGCACTAAGATATGTTGGATTAATTAATGAATCAAATTCTGGCTGTAGCATTAGGCGGCTCATTCGGTGCGGTGTTCCGCTTCCTAGTGTCAACCGGGATTTACCAGTGGCTAGGCCGTGGCTTTCCTTATGGCACATTGGTGGTCAATATCATCGGCTCATTCCTGTTGGGCTTATTGACCGAAGCCTTGATTGTCCAGAAAGTCACGTTTGCCCATGATTACCGCGCCGCCATCCTAGTCGGCTTTATCGGCGCATTCACCACCTTTTCCACGTTTTCCCTGGAAACCTTGTACCTGATCGAGCAGGGCAATTTGACCAAAGCAACAGGAAACATCTTTGTCAGTGTCGTCGCCTGCATCCTGGCGGTATGGCTGGGTTTATTATGTAGTCGTGCGTTATTTTCCTGGTCAGAAGGCACGGT
>PMDM01000436.1 GCA_003155565.1 Methylococcaceae bacterium
AGGATCAATCAACATGTCCGAACCAAACCCTGTTGAGTTTCTTGCCGATCCATTAAGTCCAATTACAAGGATCGAAAGGAGAAATCTGCTACTTGCAAGTACCGCTGGTATCCTCATAGCCAAGGCTGGCTTAATTCCAACACAGATTTCAGCATTGGGTATTACATTATCAGATCCAAACCAAAGTACATTCATCGTAGTTATGGCACTTACAGTTGTCTACTTCCTCTGTGCATTCGTTGTGTACGGAGTAGCCGACTTCTTCATTTGGAGGAAGTAGTATCAAGACTATCTGGAACATGTTGAAGCATATATGGATAGCTGGTCTCAGGAAGATCAGCATTCGTATGACGAACGCCGTGTAAGGGTTCCTGAGATCGCATGGTTATATCGCGGAGCCAAGCCAGTTGCGTTTATCAGGACATTCTTTGAATATTGCCTACCTGTCTTCGTTGGTCTGTATGCTGGAATTATCCTTTGGTTTACTGCATATAGCTCCTAACAGTGTTTAATAATAAACCCTACTCCCAAGCCTGCGAAAACAATAAAACGCCTATTTTGGAGGTCATCCGGGAAGCATTCAGTCAACCTGTTACCGTTTGGGAAATCGGCAGCGGCACGGGGCAACATGCTTGTTATTTCGCCAGTGAGCTTCCGCATCTCATCTGGCAACCGACGGACTTAGCCGAAAATTTGCCCGGAATCAACGCATGGCTCGATGAGGTACAGTTACCTAACCTTAACCAGCCGTTAGCTCTTGATGTCACCGATCCTGTGTGGTCTTGCCCCGGAATGGATGCAATATTTACCGCCAATACCCTGCACATTATGAGCTGGCAGCAGGTAGAAATGTTGTTTGCACGTTTACAAACTACTCTAAACCTGTTGGCACGGGTTTGTATTTACGGCCCTTTTAATTACAACGGCAATTACACCAGCGACAGTAACGCTAATTTCGATCAGTGGTTAAAAAGCCGCGATCCTTTGAGTGGCATCAGGGATTTTGAAGCAGTGGTTGAGTTGGCTGAACGCGCTGGACTTAAATTGATGAAAGACAGTACCATGCCTGCCAATAATCGACTTTTGGTTTTACATAAACCAAAAGCCTAAGGAAAGAAAAAAACTAAATCTCACTGCTCCCCAGCATCGGCAACACCCAATACTGAATCCCCGCCCCCGAAAAGTCTTCCTGTAACCGCTTTAACAGAAACTTTGAGCCGTCTTCGTCGATATGTATCTGAAAACAAATTTGTTTCTGTCGTCCGCTGACTTGTTCAGCCAATGACAAGCCTTTGTTTTCATGATGATGCGCGTTGACGGGAAAGCTGCTAAACCCGTGTTCGGATTCCAGCGTCAACAGGCAATCGACCAACATTTCTTCAAGGCTTGAAGGCGCGTTGATTATAACCAAACGATCTTTGTTCATCACACAGCCTCCTTGGCTAGGCCAAAGCGTTTAAACAGGATGGGCAGTAAGAATAAGGTCAGGAAGGTGGAGGATACCAGTCCGCCAATCACCACAATTGCCAATGGCCGTTGAATTTCCGAGCCGGGCCCGGTGGAAAACAGTAAGGGAATCAAACCAAAGGCGGCGATGCTGGCGGTCATCATGACTGGCCGTAAACGTCTGGCTGACCCGATAACGACGACTTTGGCCATATCCATCCCGGTAACCAGTAATTGATTGAAATAACTCACCATCACCACGCCNNCAATAAAACCTACCGAGGCGGGTACCGATAAATATTCGCCCGACAACCATAATGCAAAAACACCGCCCACCATCGCCAACGGAATATTGGAAAGCACCAATAGCGCCTGTCGGACGGAACCGAAGGTTGAAAAAAGCAACAAAAAAATCAACCCCAGCGAAACCGGAATCACCAGCGACAAAGTAGCCGCAGCGCGTTGTTGATTCTCGAACTGGCCACCAAATTTCAAAGTATAGCCCGTGGGCAATTTAACTTTTTCGGCGACGGCATGTTTGGCTTCATCAACAAAACCGACCAAATCCCGTCCTTCAACATTACTGCGAATCACTGTAAACCGCTGGCCATGTTCCCGTCCTACAGAGACCACGCCTTCAACTTTTTTCAAATGGGCAATCGCCGTTATGGGGATATGCCCGCCATTAGGCAAAGTGATTTGCAGGTTATCAAAACTGGCTATCGTGCTGTTACCCCTAACAATTAAAGGTGTACGCTTAATCCCTTCTTGCACTATGCCCAGATGTAAGCCTTCGATTTGCGCCCGCAACAAGTTTTCAATGGTGTCACCCGCAAGTCCGAAGCGACCCGCTGCCGACCTGTCAATGCTCACTTGCAGAAATTGCATCCCACTGTTCTGTTTGACAAACACATCGCTGGAACCCTGGATATGTTTAAGTACCTCTACTATTTCTTTAGCTTTCTCTTCCAGCACAGCAAGATCAGCGCCGAATAATTTAACCGCCAAATCGCCCCGCGTTCCCGTCAGCATCTCGGAAACCCGCATTTCAATCGGTTGGGTAAAGCCAAATGAAATTCCTGGCATTTGCTCCATGACGGCACGAATTTTCTCAATGAGTTCTTCTTTTGTGCCTACGCTCCATTCATCTTTAGGTTTAAATATCAAAAATGTGTCAGTTTCATTAAGCCCCATTGGATCTAGCCCCAGTTCATCAGAACCGACACGGGCAACAACTGTGGTAATTTCTGGAATATTCTTGAGCAAAACTTTTTGTACTTGTCCGTCCAAAGCGACAGACTGCTCCAGCGTTATCGACGGTAATTTTTCGACTTGGATAATAGTGCTGCCTTCGTCCATCGTCGGCATAAAGGTGCTACCGATCCGGGTAAATATTAGAGCAGTCACGACCAGCAGACCGCCAGCTATGAAGAAAATCTTTTTGCTATTTTCCAGGCTCCAAAGCAACGCAGGCTGGTAGAGACTTGATAACTTTCGTGGCAACCAGGGTTCCACATGCGTCACTTCTTTCAGTAAAAAAGAGGCCAACACGGGAATGACACTTAACGATAAAACCAATGACCCGCCCAGCGCAAACACAATCGTTAAGGCTACAGGGGTAAATAATTTACCTTCCAATCCTTGCAAGGTCAGCAACGGTAAGAAAACGATAATAATAATTAAAATGC
>PMDM01000231.1 GCA_003155565.1 Methylococcaceae bacterium
GACGGAATCACAAGTTCAGAGTTTCCTAAAACTTAAGCTACGTTTGCGGCACATTCCGGCAGTGATTTCTTAATCGAACATTAAAAAACCACCGAGAGCAACAGCCGTTTTAGGTAGCATGAGATTTATCATACAACAATATCGAAACGTTGTAACCACCACTAAGCACCTATCCACAATATCATTTCTAAGCCTAGCCAATCGGTGTTTACCCAGAACAATGTTAGAATTCCAAGCTTTTATGTAAGCCACCTTTCCTGCCTCATGCCAGAAACCTTAAAACTCCAACCTGAATCCCTGAAACTGACCATCGACCTCGCGGATTTTGATTTACAAGCACCAACAGCTCCACAACGTAACATTTTAGGCCAGCCCAGAGCGCAATCAGCCCTGGAATTCGGCATTGCCATGACCAATCCCGGCTATAACGTCTTTGTGATGGGAGAACCTGGGTTAGGCCGTTTATCAATGATTACCAGCCATCTGAATGAGTTGTCCAAAAATCTGCCGACTCCACCCTCTTATGCTTACGTCGATAACTTTGCCAATCAGAGAGAACCGCTCGCTATCAAGACATCGGCAGGACAAGGCCAACTATTCAGCAATGACATCGAAAACCTGATCGACAATGTCCTGGTCACCTTCCCTGCCGTGTTTGAAAGCCCCAGTTATCAACAAAAAAAATCGGCTATCGAACGGACTTTTAATCAATCGTATAACACTGCGATTGATTTGGTGGAGAAACGGGCTAGAAGTCGTAACGTAGCGCTGTTTCGGGAAAGTGAAGCCATTACTTTTGCCCCGTTCAAAAACAATAAGTCGCTGGATGAAGACCAATTCGCGGAATTGCCCCAAACTGAACGGGACGCCTTTCATCAGCATGTTGAAGAACTTGAGGAATATCTAAGCGATGTGCTTTTGGATCTACCCCAATGGCGTAGGACTATGGTGGAAAAAACCAAGCAACTGGACTATGACACCATTCAACTCGCCATTACCCCCCTATTNNGACTATCTGGCACCAACCCGTAGCCTAGAAGCCAGCAATAACGCTACTAAACGATCAGTATTAATCGAGCTTTATGCCCCCAACATTCTGGTCGATCATCAACAAGATAGTGGTGCACCGGTTATTTATGAACCGCATCCGACCTACCAAAACCTGTTTGGACGTATCGAGTACATCAGCGATCAAGGCGCATTGGTCACCCATTATCGAAGAATCTGTCCCGGCTCTTTGCATAAGGCGAATGGCGGTTACCTCATGCTCGATGCGGAAAAATTATTGACCTACCCTTTTGTCTGGGAAGGCATAAAACGCGCCCTGCAATCAGGCCGCATTGAAATTGAATCGCCTTATTCAGATTTAGGTATCAACACAGTTACCTTAAAACCCCAGAATATTCCCTTAAATATCAAACTAATTTTGGTTGGTTCGCGGGATATTTATTATCTGCTGGAAGAACTGGATAGCGAGTTTAACGAGATATTCAAAGTCCTCGCCGACTTTGATAATTATATCCCGCTCAGCACTGAATCCACCCAGCAATTTGCTGTACTCATGATGAAACATGCGCTGGATTCAGGCAACAAACCATTAACTAAAGCTGCTATCCAAAGGCTTATCGAACACAGTTGCCGCCTGTCGGAAAACCAGCATCAACTTTCCGCCCACATCAATGATTCTCTTGATATCGTCTCTGAAGCACAACTGTTTGGCCGACAAGCAAACAGTGAGCACATTGATAAAGCTCATATAGAACAGGCATTGACAGCCAGGGAATACCGCAATGGACGGATATCCCAAATGGTGCTGGAAGAAATGCTCGATGGCACCATCCTTATCGACACCGAAGGCGAGGCAGTAGGCAAAATCAACGGCCTGACCGTTCTTGAAATAGGTGGCAGCAGTTTCGGCGCACCCGCACGTATTACCACCACCGTATCACCAGGTTCCAGAGGCATCGTCGATATTGAGCGGGAAGCGGAACTCGGTCAAGCCATCCATTCAAAAGGCGTGATGATCCTCACCGGCTACCTAGGCCATTGCTACGCCCAGCAATTTCCTCTGGCGATCTCCGCCAGCATTGCCATTGAGCAATCCTACGGTTACATAGACGGCGATAGTGCCTCGCTGGCGGAATTATGCTGCCTTATCTCCGCCCTTACCCGCACCCCGATCAGGCAATACTTTGCCGTTACCGGTTCGATCAATCAATACGGCGAAGTCCAAGCCATCGGCGGCGTTAACGAAAAAATCGAAGGCTTTTTCCGCTTATGTCAGGCGAGAGGCCTTAGCGGTGGCCACGCAGTTATCATCCCTGCCGCCAATAAACGTAACCTGATGTTAAAACAAGAAGTTATTGATGCCGTCGAACAAGGGCTGTTTTCAATTTATGCAGTCGCAACGGCTGACGAAACGTTGGAGTTATTAACCGGCAAAACCGTTGGCATCATAGACAATGAAGGCAATTACCCAGAAAACAGCATCAATTTCAAAGCTATCTCAAGGTTAAAAGAGATTTCAGATTTGGCTACGGATGATGACAAGGAAGATACTTTATAGCTCTGAACGCTGCATTTTCAAATTAAACCTGAGATTAGAGGTTATTTCTCGAGCCCAATAAAATCCCATACCTTATGAGACACGGTGGCATTTTCATATTCTGGAACAGGCGGGCCGTTCGGGAAATTAAGAATGTATACACTTTCGGCATCTTTGGCTAACTCCGGCATATCCAGCTTGGTGTAGGCTTCCTGCATGATTTGCAGGGCGTATGGAACAGCGGTGGTGCGCTGGTATTTTTCTACAACATAAGAAGCCCTGTTGGCAGCGGCAACATAAGCCCTTCGTTTCATGTAGTATCTGGCGACATGAACCTCATGCATGGCGAGATTATTTTTAAGCGCAATCATGCGTTTACGAGAATCCGGCACATACTTGCTTTGCGGATACCTGCGTACCAGTTCAGCAAAAATATCGTAGGCATTGCGGGCATTGCCGGGGTCGCGTTGCGAGGCATCGGTAGGAATAAAACGCTGGGTGAAACCTATATCGCGATTGTAATTAACTAATCCTTTCAGGTAGTAGGCATAATCCACATTGGGATTACGGGGATTCATTTTGATGAACCGGTCAGCCGCCGCAATGGCAGATTCGGGGTCAGAATTTTTATAGTACGCATAAGCAATATCCAATTGGGTTTGCGCTGAGTCCGGGCCAAAGGGAAAACGCGCCTCTAGCGCCTCATAGATCTTGATCGCTTTATCGTAATTACCGGCATCTACCGCTTTTTTTGCCCTACTGCGAAATTTGGCCGCATCCCAATCGACACAATCTTCATCTGCATTGTCCTTCGATTCACTATCCTTCCAGTCAGCACATTCATTTTTGCTGGATTCTGAATCACCAGAATATAAACTCTTTATCGCTGCACAGCCCTGTAAGGATACAACTAACGATATGATAACTAATAATTTAAACAAAAATAATCGCATAGGACTAACGACACGTTGTATGATGTGGGGTTTACTCGCCGGACTTCATTCAGAACGTGTTTTAAAAACTGTTACGCGCTTCGATTGCTGCGTTGCGCGGTGCTCGAAATCCTCATGTACGTATAGTATATTCCGGTTTCTGCGCTCCGTGCGCCTTGCACTAGAAGCGCTCACTACGCTTTTAAAACACGTTCTAAGGACTGGAAACGACTGTTTGCAAGCGAGTATAACGTATCGTTGAACTAATCAAAAGTAGTGTTATGGCAAAATTTACAGAAACAGTGCCTTACGGACTGGCAGGTATGCGCCTGGATCAGGTGCTAGCCGAGCTGTTTTCAGATTATTCCCGGAGCAAATTGCAAACCTGGATCAAGTCCGGGCGGGTAGAAGTTAATGACGTAATCCTATTAAGCCCAAAAGCCAAGCTGGACGGCGGTGAAGAGATCACCCTCGATGCGGAAGCCGAAGTGGTCATCGAATCTACTCCAGAACCTATTCCCCTGGATATTGTGTTTGAGGATGACAGTCTGTTAATCGTCAACAAGCCAGCGGGGCTAGTCGTCCACCCAGCGGTAGGCAATTGGCACGGGACTTTGCTGAATGCCTTGCTCAACCACGATGCAAGCCTGGAAACCTTGCCCAGGGCAGGTATCGTCCATAGAATTGACAAGGAAACCAGCGGCTTGCTGATGGTTGCCAAAACCTTACAAGCCCACAACAGCCTGACGCAACAACTGCAAGAGCGGGAAATCACCCGAGAATATCTGGCCGTATCACGAGGGCGCATGACTGCTGGCGGTACGGTCGATGAGCCTATAGGACGGCATCCTACCGAACGGAAACGCTATACGGTGAGGGAATCCGGCAAATTCGCCGTCACCCATTACCGGGTCGTCCAGCGCTTTGCTCATCACACCCTAGTGCAATTGATGCTGGAGACTGGACGTACGCATCAAATCCGGGTGCACATGGCGCATATCCGCTATCCGCTCCTGGGCGACCCTGTTTATGGTGGGCGTTTTCAAATGCCGCCCAATTGCGGCGCTGATTTAGAGAAAGAATTACGTAGTTTTAAACGCCAGGCCTTACATGCCGCAAAACTGGGGTTGCAACATCCGGTGACGGATGAATATTGTGAATGGGAGCAACCTTTGCCTGACGATATGGTCAGGCTGATTAAAGCGTTAGCAGAAAATGAACCTTAATGTATCTCCGAATAAGTTGATTCCATTCATGGTTCGACAAGCTCACCACGAACGGAATCAACCCTTTACCGTTCGTCCTGAGCTTGTCGAAGGACTTAATAAGCACTGGCTGCAACCCGATTGGCCCGCACCTGCGAATATCCACGCGGCAACGACTTTACGTACAGGCGGTGTCAGTCAAAGTAACTATGCCAGCTTAAATCCCGCTACCCATGTCGGTGACAATCCCGATTCGGTTAGCCAAAATCGGCAAATCATAAAAACCCTGTTGAATTTGCCTTCTGAACCTGTCTGGTTGAACCAAACCCATAGCAACTGTGCAATTAAGGCAATCGCAACGGATACACCACCACAAGCCGATGCCGGTTATACCGATCAGCCAGGTGTGGTCTGCGCCATAATGACAGCCGATTGTTTGCCCTTGCTGGTCTGCTCTTCCGATGGCACTGAAATAGCCGCAATCCATGCCGGCTGGCGCGGATTATTGGATGGAGTAATCGATAGTACAATCACCGCCATGCAAAATAAAGACTTAATGGTTTGGCTAGGGCCAGCAATTGGGCCTGAACGGTTTGAAGTTGGCGATGAAGTACGTGCTGCTTATATGGCAAAATCGGCTGAATATGCTTCTGCTTTTAAACAAAACAGCAAAGACAAATGGCTAGCCGACATCTATCAACTGGGGCGTATCAATTTAGCTAGCCTCGGTATTAGCAAAGTTTATGGCGGTAATTTTTGCACCGTCACCGACCAAGAACGGTTTTATTCCTATCGCCGGGATAAGATTACAGGACGTATGGCGACACTAATCTGGAGAGATTGAACTTGAGTTTATTGTTATTAATCATTATCTTCACCGCTGTTGGTGGCGTACTCAGCGTGCTTGCGGCGGCTGTTTTCCTCCTGTTGCCGGATAAACAACGCAATAGGGTAGTCCCCCACGGAATTAGCTTTGCTATCGGCGCGTTGTTGTCCGTGGCGTTTTGGGGGCTGATTCCTGAAGCCTTTGAGCGCATTAAACCAGAACATTTTCAAACCTTGTCAGGCACGATTTTAGCCGGTATCCTCGGTTTTTTTGTGCTGGAAAAACTGCTGATCTGGCGGCATTGCCATGTCGAAACCTGCGAAGCGCATGGTGATGATACTCATGATTCCATCCCCGATCCTGCACATGACCATGAACACCACGCCGGACACCATCACGGCATCGACAAATCCGCTGGCGCATTGATAATCCTGGGCGACAGCATCCATAACTTTGTGGACGGCGTACTAATTGCCGCTGCGTTTTTGACCGACGTTAAGCTGGGCATCGTCACCAGCCTCGCCGTTGCCGCCCACGAAATACCGCAGGAAGTCGGGGATTTTGCCATTTTACTGCACAGCGGCTATTCCAAAGGCAAAGCATTGTTTTACAACGTACTAGCCAGCCTAACCACCGTACTTGGCGGAATTCTGGCCTTTTATAGCTTGGCAGACTTGCACGACAGCCTGCCTTACTTTTTAGCATTGGCGGCTTCCAGTTTTATCTACATCGCCGTCGCCGATTTAATCCCATCCCTGCATAAAAAAACCGACATGAAAACCTCATTACAGCAAATCGCCCTAATTGCCGCCGGAGTTTTGCTGATTTGTTCATTGCACGGCGTTGCCCACAATATTGAAGCCAATAACCAGAAAGTGGAGTTGAGTAAGGGATAACTTTTATTGCCCACGGCAATGATTTAAGGAAGTTCTGAACTTGTGATTCCATTCGGTTCGACAGCTCACCACGAACGGAATCAACCCGTTGCCGTTCGTCCTGAGCTTGCACCACAGGCACTTCCGTTGGTCGTCGAAGGACTGAGCAGAGATTCCTTGAGCGATAACATCCGGCTCAGTACTACCCGTCCGTTTTTTTACTTCGCAAAACTTTTCAGCCAGATAGATCCTTAAGGTCGCGCCGACTGCGCCCGTTCATGATAGTCGAAAAACAATCCGCGAGCCGTTAGCAAAACCGATGCGAATACCCTGATTACCACTGACACTGCTATCGACGGGATCGGTATAACTGAATTCATCGACAAAGTTAACTTTGTATTCACCAAAAGTTTGACCCGGTAAGCTAGGTACTGACTACGTAAGTGCTCGACAATTTCTTTGATAATGGCTGAATCGACAGCCTCACAATTATAACGAGTAAATATCCCTACCAAAGATTTGCCAATGCTCGTGGGCGATTTTTGTCACGGGTTCGGACGGCCTCCCAATCAACTGTTAAAGCTTATCGGATTTACTTGC
>PMDM01000321.1 GCA_003155565.1 Methylococcaceae bacterium
GTATGGCATCGGTGTTTCTGCCAAAAACGATTATCCCAGTGTGCTTGCCGAACTAACACATCGGGAAGTGATCAATGAAGGTGTTCCTGGCGAAATTAGCGGCGATGGACTGAAAAGGTTACCCGCGTTACTGGATGAATACAAACCACAACTGCTTATCTTGATTCATGGCGGTAACGATATTCTCAAGAAAATTCCTGAGCATGACACCGCGAGTAACCTGGATAGTATGATTGCCGAGGCCAAAAACCGCAAAATAGAAGTCGTTATGTTGGGCGTACCCAAGCCCGGCTTATGGTTTATGAAAAGTACAGAGGTTTATCAAGCCATTGCCAAACGCAACGAGGTCTTCATTGATTTGGATACTTTGCCAGCTATTTTGGGAGATAATGATCTGAAATCTGATTTGATTCATCCCAATGATGAAGGGTATCGGCAAATGGCTACTAATATCTTCAATTTGCTTAAGAATGCGGGCGCTTTGTAACCAAACTGTTGTAAATAAAATGCTCTCAGGGCGACATTGGAGGACAAATGGCAACTGATGCAAATTTTGTTAAGTTTATTGTTGATCAATTGGCTGGCATTGATTCGATTTCTTCCAAGAAGATGTTTGGCGAGTATGCAATCTACTGTGAAGGAAAAGTTGTTGCCCTTGTTTGTGATAATCAGTTGTTTATAAAGCAAACCAAGGGAGGGCGGGAGTTTGTTGGAGATATAACTGAGGCTTCTCCTTACCCAGGCGCTAAATTGTGCTTTTTGATAGAAGACAAATTAGAAGATCAAGAATGGATGCAGAGCCTGATAAATATCACCGCTAATGAACTGCCCATCCCAAAAATAAAGAAAGCCAAAACAAAAAAAGAATCTAAACAATTTCAAACGAAGTAAATCCGTCTTCAGCCATCTGTATTTCAATAAGTTCAACTTGATCGACCCGTGCCGTAATNNCCCTGAACCCGGCCGGAAATCAGGATTTTAACTGTGCGTATCATGCTGAATCCTCCAGCAATAATGGATTTTAGGATTGCGGATAAAATCCTCTGGAATTGTTTTTGCGGTGATGTCTTCAATATTAAGCTTTGAAAGCGCCTCTTTATCAAGCGCAAAACGCCGAAAATTGGTAGAAAAATAAAGCACTCCTTCAGGAGCTAACAATGTGACCGCTTGCTGGATTAACTGTACATGATCTTTTTGTATATCAAATACTTCGGTCATGCGCTTTGAATTGGAAAAGGTCGGCGGATCGAGGAATATTAAATCATACTGCCTGGGATAAGCTTGCTTTGCTTCCTCATCCAGCCACTCCAGGCAGTCTGCCTGGATGAATTCATGTTTGCCGTAGGTATCGTTAAGTGCCAAATTGGCTTTTGCCCAATCTAGGTAAGTTTTGGACATATCGACCGTAGTCGTGACATTTGCGCCACCTACCGCTGCATGTACTGTGGCACTGCCCGTGTAAGCAAAAAGATTAAGTAAGCGCTTGCCTTTAGCTTGCTGCTGGATCATCAAGCGCAATGGTCTATGATCCAAAAACAAACCGGTGTCCAGATAATCTTCAAANNGGCGCAACGCCTAACACTTTCGGGGTCTCCGCGAGCAGCGCAGCCAGCCTTTGAGTGGCTTTGAACGGATCAATGGTTTTGGGTGGATCGTATTCCTGGACATTTACCCAATTTTCTTTGCCTTGGTATAAGTCAATAGCGACGGCGTATTCTGGCAAGTCGGCATCGTAAATTCGATAACAACTGATGTTATTTCTGTTTTTCCAGGAGGATAGCTTTTTCAGGTTTTTTTGCAAGCGGTTGGCAAAGCTTACCGCTCCCAGCTCACGCCCTTCACCTACATCCCTGTAGGCGAAGCTTACCGCTCCCAACTCACGCCCTTCACCTACATCCCTGTAGGCGAGGCTTACCGCTCCAGGCTTACGCCCTTCGCCAAGCTCACTCTCTTTGCTTACTTTTTTGTGGGAAGATATCTCCGTGCTACTATCGTCTTGCTGTGTCGTTGCCGCTTCGATTACCGAGGCGATACGTTCCTCGCTAGTCTTAGGTTTAGGGACGAAAAATGCGGTATCTTCAATGGTCATCCGCAGTAATTTACATTCCAGCGCCCCATTGTAAAAAGTAACAGGTTTTTGCGAACGGATACCCAAACGGAAGCCTAATTCTGGATTGCTAATAATCATCGCCGCTTGCCAATGATTAAAGTGCGCTTTCAAGGAATCGCCAAACTTTTTGTATAACTCTGAAGTTTCTTCTTCATCACCTAAGCGTTCGCCATAGGGAGGATTGCAAATTACCAGTCCTGGTTTCCAACTTAAGGCAGGTGCGGCATCCGCAATATCGCGGCATTCAAGATGAATTTTGTTCTGTAACCCGGCGTTAGTAATATGGGCAAGGGCGGCGTTGATGTTTCGACTGTCTTTATCAAAACCTGTGATAGTAGGTAACTTAACTAAGCCAGCGATTTTGCGTTGGTTGGCTTCATCCAGCAATGTTTGCCAGCAATCGGCGTCATGCTTTTTCCAACCCATAAAGCCATAATAGCTACGCAGAACGCCCGGGGCGTAATCGGCAGCGATCATTGCGCCTTCCACCAATAAAGTGCCTGAGCCACACATAGGGTCAATCAACGTACCGCCTTGTTTGGCTATGTCAGGCCATTTGCTGCGTATCAACAAGGCTGCCGCCAAATTTTCCTTGATCGGTGCCTTGATGGTGATGTCGCGGTAGCCACGGCGATGCAGGCTTTCTCCCGACAAATCCAGGCTTAATACAGCCGTTTCGCCATTTAAGTTAACATTGATGCGAATATTGGGTTGTTCCGTGTCGATATTAGGGCGTATTTGAAACTTTGCACGCATCTGGTCAACGACAGCATCCTTGACTTTTAATGCGCCAAAATGCGTGTTATTGATTGCCTGTGAATTCTTCGCATTAAAGGTCACCGCAAAACTGCCTTCTGGCTTTAGATGTTCAAACCAGTTGATTTTACTTATGCCCTGATACAGGTCATCCTGGCTCGTTACCTTGAACGTGCTGAGTTGCAGCAATACCCGGTTTGCAATTCTAGACCATAAGCAGACCCGGTAAGCGGTCGGCAAATCACCCTCGAAATAAGCCCCGGCGATAGTTGTTTTGATGTTGCTAGCACCCAGCGACCGTAGCTCATCAGCAAGGATGTCTTCCATTGCTTTGGGGGTCGTGGCGAAGAGTTGATAGTTCGGCATGGTTAAAATAAAAAAGCCTTGCTTGGCAAGGCTTTAATAGAAAATTTTAGTGAATGAATTATCATTCTAATGCGATGAAACCCTTAGTTGATTTTGATCAATTCTACTTCAAATATCAATGTTTCATTGGGGCCTATAGCACCACCTGCACCATTCTCGCCATAAGCCAGAGTGGAAGGGATGTAAAACTTATATTTCGCGCCTTCAGTCATCAATTGTACCCCTTCCGTCCAGCCTGGGTTAACACCATTTAATGGGAAGGAAGTCGGTTTACCCCGGCTGTATGAGCTGTCAAATTCTTTGCCATCTAGGGAGGTGCCTTTGTAGTGGACAGTGACATTGTCGGTGGCAGCAGGATTGGTCTTGCCTTTGCCTGGAGTTAATACTTCATACTGCAAGCCGCTTGCAGTAGTTTTCACATTAGGCTTTTTGGTGTTTTCAGCTAGAAATTTCTCGCCAGCCGCTTTATTTTCTTCAGGTGAGGCCGCATTGGCGAGTGAAAACATGGTTAGTCCTATGGCAATAGCAATTATAGCTGAAATGAGTTTGGTATGATTTTTTTGCACTTTACTGGCCTCTTATAAAAAATGAAAAACGCATTATAAACGCCTACGCTTGTTGCAAAAATCTTTATTTGACGATAGCGTCAGGGAGGCCTGTGCCACCGTGCTTCGTGCAAAGAATTATTTACTTTCACCAAATAGTTGATATGACCACACCAGCTCATCTGTTGGAACCATTTTAACCACAAACTCTATTATTACTCATAGCGTTACAGTTTATTCTTTAAGTAAAATGTGATTAATAGACAGGTTTCAAACCCCGTCTCGCGTAGGTGGCGATGGTGTAGGTCTTGTGGGTTGGTAGTGGGCGGCTGTTTCGTCCGGCAGAGTTTGGTGTGCCGAGTGAGCCAATGCTTCGGCGAGGTTGGCGGTGAATATTTTGGCATGGAAGTCCTGGCGGGTGGCTTCCGGCGATGCGCCGGTGGACTATTCGATCAGGAGACGGTGCTTAAGGAGCTTAATGGCTTCCTCGATGCCCCAGTGGGCATGGTACAACTCGGCAAAGTCGGCTGTGGGGTAGGCTTCGGTATCGACCAAGGAGTGATGCGCTTCACTACGTTCAGCACATCCTATGTTTTCTGACTCCCACGCTGGAGCGTGGGAACGANNCCTATGGCCATGCCTCCTGAGTTAGCAATGGAATTAGTTGACCGCTTCTCCATCAGAAGAATCGCTTTGCCAATCGGGCAGCGTAGCCCCCTCCCTCGACATGTACATGGTGACTTCACCGGTAGTTGTGTCCAAATGCACGTTCCGATAACCGGGCCATGGCGTGCGTTTATTCATGGTTTCCATGAGCTGTTTTTGACCCTTCGGTCCCGGTTGATCAACAGAGAGTGTCACCCGACACATCGTGCTGC
>PMDM01000440.1:0-1686 GCA_003155565.1 Methylococcaceae bacterium
TTGTCAAAGGGACAGGAGTCCCTTTTGGCAACCCCCGATAAAAACGACGGAGCGCAGGAAACAAGCGGCATCCGGGGGTCTTTTCTTTTGAATACTTTTCTTTGGACAAGCAAAGAAAAGTATTTCGCCTTCGGGTGCGAGAACCCGATTAAATCAACTCCAAAGCAAACATAATCGCATCTTCACGCCCTTTTTCAGCGGGATAATAGCCTTTACGGATACCAATCTCGTTGAACCCTAACTTGCTATAAAGCGCGATTGCACCTGGGTTTGACGGCCTGACTTCCAGGAACATGGTTTCTGCTTCGCCTTTGGCTATCTCGATGAGGATTTCCATCATCCTGCGGCCTACGCCTTGGCCTTGCTCGTCTTGAGCTACCGAAATATTTAAGATGTGCGCCTCCCCTACTCCCATCGTCATAATGCTGTAGCCCAGGATTTTGCCATTTTCTTCGCAAACCCAGCAGCCATAACCGACCTTGAAGCAGTCGATAAAGATGTCTTCATCCCAGGGGAACGGGTAATTTTTTCTTTCAATAGCTAAAACCGTGGGCAGATCGGCGTAGGTCATGGTACGCAACCGCAACAAGTCGGTTCTGGACAACGAACCCGGAAATACTTTGGCATAAAACTCCTTATCGGCATCATAGACCAAAACGCTTTTTATCTTATCCATCCATCCACGCATGAGTAACCTATTATTATCATTGCCAAATTGTAAAACCCCTCTCCTGCTGGATGCCTACATNNAGCAATTGCCGAGAGGGTTGGGGTGGGAGATTAAAATCAAGTATTTAAATTCCCCTCATCCTAGCCTTCTCCCTCAGGGAGAAGGGACTAATTCAGTTAACTTAAGGCGCTACCTTACTATCTAACCGTTCTAACTGCTAAAAGTAAATCCTGCCAGGCTTTGCGCTTTTCCAGCAAGGACCGTAGCAAGTAGGCCGGATGATAGACGACCACCAGTGGTGTACCATCCAATTCATGTACCTTGCCTCTTAGTTTAGACAAAGGGGCATCGGTATTCAACAAGGTTTGTGCCGCAATACGCCCAACTGCCAGAATAATTTTCGGTTTTAGCAATGCCCGTTGTTGCCGTAGATATTCGCTGCAACTTTCAGCCTCATCTGGCTTGGGATCACGGTTGCCTGGTGGCCTACATTTGAGGATATTGGTAATGAAAACTTCATCCCGATCCAACCCCACAGCCCTTAGCATCTCAGTCAACAACAACCCTGCCTTGCCAACAAAGGGCTTGCCCTGCTCATCTTCATGTTGCCCTGGCGCTTCGCCGATTATCATCCAATTGGCAATTTTATTGCCAGTGCCGAAGACGGTTTGGGTGCGTGTTTCGCACAATGCACATTTTGTACAGCTTGCAACTTCAGCTTGTAAAATATCCCAGCTTGTTTGCACGGATTCAGATGATTCATGTTCAACATTATCAGCATCCGGTTCTACATCAAAGGACAACGACTGCCCAACATGCGATGACACCCTGGGCATCCAAACGTCGATGCCCATCGCTTCGAGATATTGCAAACGTATCAAGTTATCCAAAATGTATCTCCTGGAAATATAAAATCAGGACTGTGAAAGCAAATATACTTGTACTTTAAATTTTGTTTTTGGATTCTCCTCACCCCTGCCCTCTCCAGCAAGAGAGGGTGTTAAGGCGCGAAATTT
>PMDM01000440.1:1703-3600 GCA_003155565.1 Methylococcaceae bacterium
TTTACCGCGTTGATATAGGCTTTGGCAGAGGCAATAACAATATCGGTATCTGCGCCCAAGCCATTCACGATTCGACCTGCCTTTTCCAAACGTACAGTGACTTCACCTTGTGAGTCTGTTCCATTGGTAATATTATTGACGGAATAAAGCGCCAAAATGGCATTGGTCACTACCAATTTTTCAATCGCTTTCAAGCTGGCATCAACTGCACCACCGCCTTCTGCGTTACCAGTCACTTCCTTATTGTCAATTCGTAAGGTGACTTTGGCATTGGGGACTTCACCTGTTTCTGAACAGACCTTCAAGGCGACTAACTTGATGTGTTCATCTTCTGCTTCAAACCCGACTTCCGAAATCAACGCTTGCAAATCTTCATCAAAAATTTCATGCTTTTTATCGGCGAGTTGTTTGAAGCGTGAAAACGCCTCATTCAGTTCCTCTTCCGATTGAAATTCCACGCCCAATTCCGTCATGCGGCTTTTAAAGGCGTTTCTTCCTGAATGCTTACCTAACACCATTCGGTTTGCTGACCAACCTACGTCCTCAGCCCGCATAATTTCGTAGGTTTCCCTGCTTTTCAATACGCCATCCTGATGTATGCCCGCCTCATGGGCAAAGGCATTCGCGCCAACAATGGCCTTGTTGGGTTGTACAGGAAAGCCAGTAATGGAAGAGACTAACTTTGAACACGTCAAAATCTCACGGGTATCAATCCGGGTTTGACAAGCAAACACATCGTGGCGGGTGCGTACCGTCATAACGACTTCCTCAAGTGAAGCATTTCCTGCCCGCTCCCCCAAGCCATTGATGGTACATTCAACCTGCCGTGCACCATTCATTACAGCAGCCAATGAGTTAGCCACCGCCAAGCCTAAATCATTATGGCAATGAACTGAAAAAATGGCTTTATCCGAATTGGGTATGCGTTGGATCAGATTGGCAATGGTCGCACCAAATTGCTGCGGTACACTGTAACCGACCGTATCGGGAATATTCAAGGTCGTCGCGCCTGCATCAATCACGGCCTCGAGAATCCTGCACAAAAAATCTTCTTCTGAACGACCTGCATCTTCCGGGGAAAACTCAACATCGTCAGTAAATTGCCGAGCGCGTTTGACGGCCTTTACCGCGTACTCAATCACCTGTTCCGGCTGCATGTGCAATTTCATTTGCATGTGGATGGGTGACGTGGCAATAAAGGTGTGGATCCTAGCCCTGCTTGCGCCTTTTAGCGCCGCGCCAGCACGGTCAATATCCTTGTCTAACGCCCTTGCCAAGCCACACACGACGCTGTCTTTAATGACATTGGCTACGGCTTGGACGGCTTCAAAGTCGCCAGAACTCGCCGCCGGAAAACCTGCCTCTATCACATCAACTTTCAAGCGTTCCAACGCCCTGGCGATACGTACTTTTTCCTCACGCGTCATCGACGCACCGGGGCTTTGCTCACCATCCCGCAAGGTGGTGTCAAAAATAATCAAATGGTCTTTCATGTAAACTCCATCAATGGATGGCAATCAGCTATCGTGATAGCCGAGCAAAAATAAAGAGGTTTGGTGTTTTGAAAAAAGAATTGGATGCCCGTCAGGGCAGGATTCTTAAAAGCAGGCTCAAACAAGCGCACAGCTTTGCAACAGCGAAGCTGATTTGAAAATGTTGGATTTTGCCTTGTTTGCTGTATTGGGGAAACATGGGTAAAAATATAACGTAATAGTCTTTCTGCCACAAGCAGAATCTACAATTTACGTCCTTGTAATCGCCGCTTACGCATGACCAGGGTAACGGCAGGCCCAGAAACCGCATAAGCTAAAAATAACAAGAACAGCATAGTCTCCGGCTGCGCCATGATAAAAGCAATACCCAGCATCACTGATATGGCAACAAAAAAAGGTACTTT
>PMDM01000285.1:0-1709 GCA_003155565.1 Methylococcaceae bacterium
CATTTTCAATGAAGGTATTGCTGGATACCTGTGCTTTTTTATGGCTTGTTACCGATGATCCCAAACTGTCCGAGTTAGCCAAAGAAATATTTCTGGATTCAGGGAATGAACTGCTCTTGAGTGCGGTCACTGGATTTGAAATAACCATAAAATACAGTCTTGGAAAATTGCATTTGACTGAACCTCCCAAAGAGTTCATTTCCAATCGCATTCAGGCCAATGCCCTTACAGAATTGCCGATATCAATGAACCACACGTATGCCTTGCAAAACCTGCCATTGCATCATAAGGACCCATTTGACCGGCTGCTCGTCGCCCAGGCCATAGCAGGCCAATTGCCTTTGTTAAGCCCTGATGAACAGCTTTCAGCTTATGACATCACAAGACTATGGTAAATATAAACATTAGTTTTATGGCAAAACAATGATTGAATACTGCTGCATAATAATGAAGGAACAATTAGAAATGAAATGCCCTGACCATCCGGATTTAAGCGATTGCCCCGATTCACTAATTTACAAATCAAAACAAAAGAATTATTACGGGATTAGGGTTCATGACGGTGGTTCATCCTCAGTTGCTATTAATTTTTGTCCATGGTGTGGTTCATCGTTATCTAAATGAATAAGGTAACTTTTTTAATATGATTTTAGGCCGTATAACAGGTCGTTCGGGCGGGACGCTGCGCCGAGGTGGCTTGCGCCCCGCAGCTTGTCGTTAAGACTAATTCTTTAAAAATTAGGCGTAATCCTAGAGTTAACTACAATGCCCAAATCAGAAACTGTGGCCACCAATAATTCCGCCCCTATCATAGTGGTGCAAGGCGTTAACAAAATTTATGCCAGCGGTTTCCGAGCCCTCAAAAACATCAACCTGGAGATAAAACGTGGCGAGATATTCGCCTTGCTCGGGCCCAATGGTGCGGGCAAGACGACATTGATTAGCATCATCTGCGGCATTGTTAATGCCACTTCTGGAACCATCATTGCCGACGGTTATGACACCGTGCGAGATTATCGCACGGCGCGGGCAACCATCGGCTTGGTGCCCCAGGAACTCCATACGGACTCGTTTGAGTCGGTATGGGCTACGGTCAAATTCAGTCGGGGGCTGTTTGGAAAGGCGCCCAATGCGGCATACCTGGAAAAAATACTGCGTGACCTTTCCCTTTGGGACAAACGCGACGTGAAAATCAAGGAGCTATCTGGTGGCATGAAACGCCGGGTGTTGANNAGGAAGCCGAAGACATGGCAGACCGAATCGGCGTCATCAACCAGGGCGAACTGATTATTGTCGAGGGCAAAGAATTATTGATGCGGAATCTCGGCAAAAAACAGCTTACGCTGACGTTGCGTCATCAACTCGCTAGTATCCCTCCAGGGCTAAGCGCTTGGCACTTAGCCCTTGCCGACGATGGATACAGTCTGGTTTATAGCTTCGACACCCAGGAGGAAGAAACCGGTATAGCTGAGCTGTTGCGCGCAATAGGTGAACACGGTATTGAATTCAAAGATTTACGCTCTAGCGAGAGTTCACTGGAGGACATTTTCGTCAGCCTGGTGCATCAGCCCAAGGGGACACTGGCATGAACATCTATGGCATTCGCGCAATTTACCATTTTGAAATGGCACGTACCTTTCGTACCCTATGGGAAAGTATCGCTGCACCGGTACTTACCACCTCACTGTATTTCATCGTATTTGGCAAAG
>PMDM01000285.1:1762-4451 GCA_003155565.1 Methylococcaceae bacterium
GGCGACCAAGTCGGTGATGTTGGGTTTACTAATTCTGGGTACCGCCCGTATTTTCGTGCCTTATGAGATCGCCCATCCCTGGTGGATGGTTGCCTTTCTTCTGCTCACAGCTGTTACTTTCAGTCTGTTTGGTTTCATTATTGGTTTGTGGGCCGATAATTTTCAGAAACTACAGGTGGTTCCGATGTTGGTCGTCACCCCACTGACGTTCTTAGGTGGTGCGTTCTATTCGATCAATATGTTGCCCCCACTGTGGCAAAAGATCACCCTGTTCAATCCGGTGGTGTATTTGATCAGCGGCTTTCGCTGGAGCTTCTACGGCGTGGCCGATGTGAATGTCGCCATGAGTATTGGGATGACATTCGGCTTTCTCACCATCTGCCTGATTTTTGTATGGTGGGTGTTTAAGACTGGGTACAAGATTAGAAACTAAGATGAAGTTCGTCGGATTAAGAAATTTATAATAGATAAACGATATTTATATTTTCATTAAAAACATGGCGTTATAACTTTCTCCAAAGAAGACTGTGGCTCGTATCAACCAATTTGGGAAGATCGGCCAAAACCGGACTGTGAATGTGAATTTAAAGAAAGTGCAGAGAATTCCCCCCTTTAAGTGCAAACAATTCACTCCATATAAGTATTTATACGCATTGTAATTTGTTTTAATAGGATTACGCTTGACCAGCACGTTTATTTAGATAAATTCAGGGGCAATCGATGATCCTGTTGTGGACTTAATAACTCAATCAAACGAAAAGTAATGATTGAAACTTGACATATTCTAAATATATGCATCTAATAGCCATAAGACTGGTTTTAAGAATAAAAGTTAGCGTGAAAAATAACAAAAAAAGCTAAACCTATCGGAAGGTAGGTGCAGAAAGTCGCGGATCCAGAATGATGGAAAGCCGGACTGCCGAGGGTGACATCGTGAATGTCGCGTAAGGCAGTTCGGCTTTTTTATTGCGTCCGGGTTTTTTACTCGCCGCAGCACTGGGAGTGAAGGCCATGAACAACGCCAAGACGCACAACCCAAGCGTTAAACAACGGCTAAAGGGAACTCACGCGGACTTTGCGATGTTAGGGTTAGCGGTGTTGGTCATAGCAATCATAACGCTGCTTGACTTCCCGGTGCAAATGCAAGCGTGGAGCGCTTTAATTATCGCCGTCATGACCGGGAGTTGCGTAGGGTATGCATTGCATACCAATTACCGAGTCCGCAGCATAACCCAAGCTTCGGAAAAGGTACGCGATGCGTACCCTACCATACTGGCTTTTTTGCTCGTGATCTTCGGCTTTTTGTCGTCAAGTGTTTTCGCGGCTGTAATTGTTTCTCAACTCGATCCTTCTGAAACCATAACGGGATGGGGTGCACATGTGCATCGTTGGAGTTTTCAGAATTTTGATTCATTTCCAGGCAATCTCAGGACTGTCAAATTACGTTTGAAGTCTATCTCTGGAATCGACACCAATTGTAATTATTCTTCACGAGTGAAAGTAACAGCGTACGATGGGAATCTTACGGCTTACGTTGCCCCAGAGCAGGATATCACTTCATCTTACGCGGACTATATTTTTGACTTTTCTTCGTATCATATCCCTCTTGCTGGTGCAAATATTTCTCCGTATACTGGAATCGATGGGGTCAGGTTGAATTGATTTTGGCGATAGTGTGATGTACCCGCCCTAATTTCGTGAATGGCCGCTTTCTGTGACACTCGAACACTGCCCCACGGTCTCCTTCGGGTCGGACTGTCACATTCATCGAAGTGAAAAAATGAATTTTTTGAATGGCTGCTATGGAGAAATCAAGAAAAGAGATAGATTTCTCTAACGGACATATTGCTATTAAAACATGATATGAAGCCCGAAAATATTGCACAAATAAGAGTGATAGTTTAGTATCACTCTTATGAAAACTGAACTCGTCACCACTCTCAAACGTCAGGCCACTAAAATTCTTGCTGAATTGCACGAATCTAAAGAACCTGTGTTAATCACCGAACACGGCCAGCCATCGGCTTATCTCATCGATGTTGATGATTACGAACTTATGAAATCCAGGATGAGCATCCTTGAAGGCATAGCCAGAGGCGAAAAGGCGATTTTTGAAAATCGTACCTTCAGCCAAGCGGAAGCCATTGAAAAAATGAGCAAATGGCTCAAATAATCTGGACAGAACCCGCTCTTTTTGACCTAAATGAAATTGCCGAATACATAGCCCTCGATAAAGCCGATGCTGCCCGTCGATTGGTCAATCAAGTTTTTAAAAGTGCGGGTCAACTTGAACAGTTCCCGGAATTAGGGCGAAAACCTCCAGAATTGGATGATTCCACTTACCGGGAAATCATCGTAAATCCCTGCCCAATTTTTTACCGCTTAGACCAAAACAAGGTATACATCCTCCATGTAATGCGAGGTGAACGCCAGCTTCGCAAGTACCTGTTGGATGAACGCGCACAAGACGCTAGCTAGGTTGGTGTCGATTTTATGGTAAGAAATACAGTCTTTATTCCTGCTTTGATTTGTATATAACTCCCATATAGGAATCAAATTTAGAGATCAAAATCGAATCAATCAAATTAATATTATTCATATAATCAATAACATTGATTGATTCTCCATTGCGGACATTGGCTTATATCAACCAATTTAGGAAGATCGGCCAAAGGACTAAACCGCTCGC
>PMDM01000257.1 GCA_003155565.1 Methylococcaceae bacterium
GAAAGGCCTGATCCGGCGGTAACAGTTCGGCCTGGAACAGGTTGGACTTCAATCCTGAAATTTCTTTCACCAAGCTATCAACAGGCGAAACATTGGCGGCAACTGTAGGTGCAGGAAATGTGACATCAAGTGACTTTTCTTGAGGCGGATAACAAACGCCAATGTCTGCACAGCCTTGATAATGAATAACTAATTGGGTCGATGGTACGCTCTTAGAAACTGTTACAGGTAGATTGATTTTTAATTGTTCTCGATAATGTTCAATATCCCCCAACAATTCATCGTGCTTGATTTTTCCGGCTGGGAACGCAGGATTTCCGAATTGGATTTGCGGCGTTTTGGTTTCAAAACGCATACTTTTGCGATACAGGCTGTAGCCTTTGGCTATCGTCCAGGTGATTTCAATTTGATCGGGGCTGATTGCCTTTGCCGAGGCTTGGAAAACCTTTTCGGGTGGCAGCAGCGCGTCGCTGTCCAAGGCAAATCCGGTCTGGTCAAGTAACGGCAGTAAACAGAAAATAATTATTTTGAAGCGTGACATGAATTAATCCAGTTAATGTACTCAGGTAAACCGTGTGCTATTGGAACAGCGATAATCTCGGGAAGTTCATAAGGGTGAAGGCTGCGGACGGCAGTTTCAATGGCCTGATAGCCAGATTGAGGTGATTTAATGACGAGCAGATGCTCTTCAGCTGATTCGGTCTGACCTTTCCATGAATAGATGGACGTTATGTTAGGCAAAATATTTACACAGGCCGCCAAAGCGCCGTCTACCAATAACTGGGCAATTTTTTCCGCCGTATCCCTATCAGGGCAGGTGCAGAGTGTGATAATAAGCTGTGTCATTTTGGCGTGTACGGAGGGTGCATAAGCGCATCAACCTGATTTTATGCTAGGAATTGCAGTCAATTAGCCCTATATTGTACCAACATCTGTCAATGTATGAGAGTTATGAAAGGTTTCCGAAGTATTTTTTTGTTAGTGTTGATTATTCCATTTGTCGAAATTTACCTGTTATTGAAGGTAGGTGGCATCATCGGCGCATTTCCAACCATATTCCTGGTCGTTTTTACCGCTGTACTGGGTGCATGGCTGCTACGGCAACAAGGCTTTGCAACTTTCCAACGGTTGCAAGCCAATCTCGCGCAAGGGACAATTCCCGCTTATGAAATGATCGAAGGGCCCATTATTTTGGTGGGTGGTATCTTGCTATTAACCCCAGGCTTTCTTACTGATATATTGGGCCTAGCCTGCCTGATTCCACAATTACGCAGGAAAATTGCGCAATATATTATTGAAAATCATCTCGTTCAGTCCAGGGGGCATTTTCAATGGGGCAAACCCAAAGAGAAGGATGTGTTGGAAGGGGAATTTCGTAAAGACGACTAAGATACTGGGAACAGAAACTACATCCCTGTAGTTTCCTTAAAATACTGTGCAATTATTTCGCTTTCTTATTGGCTTTTGGCGTGTCAGCTTTAGGCGTTTCAACTACCGCTGCGGCATCAGCCACGGTGCAAGTGTTTTTGCCCAAGCCGGAATAAACTGGACACCAGCCCGAATAACCGCTTGCAACCAGCGCCAAACCCACCAGCAACAAAAGTATTTGTGCAGTGAAAATAGAAATAACCAGTAGTGCCGCACCGGCGTATAACCGGTATTTTTTTTCTTTTTGCCCCACGTTGTGTTCAAATTTCATCATGCGCTTATAATCAAAACTCATCTTAATCTCCTCTGGGTGTAATTTTTATTATGTTGTCGGGTGATCGTCATTCTGTCGCCAGAACCACTGGCAATATACACAGCTCCTAAAAAAGTGCAAGCGATAACATGGATATTACGAAAATCATAGATCCTTTAAACGATGCCCAGCGCTCGGCAGTGACCGCACCCAATCAGGCTGTCCTGGTGCTTGCTGGAGCGGGTAGCGGTAAAACCCGTGTTTTGGTGCATCGTATCGCCTGGCAGATCCGTGTGGTGGGCGTGTCCGCACATAGTATTTTGGCGGTAACTTTTACCAATAAAGCGGCAAGGGAAATGCGCAACCGGCTCGAAGATTTGCTGGGTCTTTCAACGCACACAATGTGGATCGGCACTTTTCATGGCCTTGCGCATCGCTTGTTAAGGCGGCACGCCAAGCAGGCGAAACTGCCGGACACTTTTCAAGTAATGGACTCTGCTGACCAACTGCGGGTGATTAAACGCTTGGTGGCTACGATGAATCTTGATGAGACCAAGTGGCCGCCCAAGCAAATCCAATGGTTTATTAATGCCCAAAAAGATGAAGGCAAACGGGCGCGACATCAGCTAGATTCCAGCGATGTTTTCCAGCGGCAAATGCTGGCGGTTTACCGGGGTTATGAAGAAATTTGTGACCGTTCGGGTTTGGTGGATTTTGCCGAATTGTTACTTAGGGCGCATGAGCTCTTGCGTGATAATCACGATTTGCTGGAATTTTATCAACAGCGATTCTTGCAGGTGCATGTCGATGAATTCCAGGACACCAACACCATCCAGTATGCTTGGTTACGGCTTTTGACGGACGGCAAGGATAACCTGTTTGTCGTGGGCGATGATGACCAGTCGATATATGGATGGCGCGGCGCACGGATTGAAAACATTTTTAGTTTTCAAAAGCATTACCCCAATCATCAAGTGATAAAGCTTGAACAAAACTACCGTTCGACAGGCAACATCCTTAATGCTGCCAACAAAGTCATCAGCATGAATGAAGCCCGAATGGGCAAAGAGCTATGGACTGAGGCAGGCGAGGGCGAGCTGATTTCCTTGTATGCTGCATTTAATGAACTGGATGAAGCCTATTTTGTGGTTGATCGGATCAAAGCCTGGGTGAATGAAGGCGGATTGCGTAGTGATGCTGCGATTTTGTACCGGTCAAATGCCCAATCCCGTCAGTTTGAAGAAAAATTAATGGCTACGGGTACGCCTTACCGGGTTTATGGCGGGTTACGGTTTTTTGAACGGGCGGAAATTAAAAACGCCTTGGCTTATTTAAGGCTGATGTCCAACCGCCATGATGATCCGTCGTTCGAGCGCGTGATTAATACCCCAACGCGAGGACTAGGCGCTAAAGCCATCGACGATATTCGTTTAATAGCCAAAGACCAGAATATGTCTTTATGGTCGGCAGCTATTACGCTACTTAAGCAAAAGCCGATGACACCTCGCGCAAAAAAAGCACTGGTAGGGTTTTTGGAACTGATTGACCGGCTGAGTACACAAGCTGAAGGCTTGGAATTGTATGAAAAAGTACAGATGGTCAACGAACATAGCGGCCTAATCCCATTGTATAAAAATGAAAAAGGTGAGCACGGCGAAGAAAAACTGGAAAACCTGGACGAATTGATTAACGCCGCCCGTCTTTTCGATGCCGAGCAGGAAAATGAGGAAAATCTCAGCGAACTCGATTTATTCCTTGCTCATGCGTCATTGGAAGCGGGTGACATGCAGGGCGAGGAGTTTGAAGATTGTGTGCAGTTGATGACCTTACATTCCGCAAAAGGCCTGGAGTTTAAGCTGGTGTTCCTAGTCGGTATGGAGGAAGGCTTATTCCCTTCCCAACAATCTTCTGATGATATTGCCCGGTTGGAAGAGGAACGACGGCTTTGCTACGTGGGCATGACCCGTGCCATGCGGCAATTGTACCTAACATACGCTGAATCCCGGCGCATATATGGCAGGGAAAGTTATCCCAGGCCGTCGCGATTTTTGCGGGAAATTCCTGCGGAGTGTATGCAGGAAGTCAGGATGCGGGCTACAGTTAGTCGTCCGCAAGCGGTAGCAAAGTCTATTGATCTAATGGCGCAGGGGAGACAGTTTAAACTTGGACAGCGTGTAGGCCATGCCAAGTTTGGCGAGGGTGTGGTGTTACAAATTGAAGGGGAGGGCGCACAAGAACGGGCGCAAATTAATTTCAAGCAGGTCGGGGTTAAGTGGCTTATGTTGAGCTATGCCCAGTTGGAGGCGTTGTAGGCATAATTCCTACAAACTCCATTTTAAGGAATCTTTAAATAAGTTGAACCCATTCATGGTTCGAAAAGATCACCACGAACGGATTCAGCCTATTGCCGTTCGTCCTGAGCCTGTCGAAGGACTTTGCAGATATTCCTTAAGGCGTTAACCCCTGCCCAACTACAATAACTTTCAGCGCATTAGTCCCGCCTTTAACGCCTGTCAAATCGCCTTTAGTGATGATGAATTTATCGCCGTCTTTGGCGAGATTCCATTTCCGTAATTCCCTGACAACATCGCGGTTAACTTCGGCATGATCGTGCCGTATGTCGATGCGGTGGTAGATGGGAAACACGCCCCGGAATAAGGTGACCCGTCCCAGCGCCTCTTCGGAACTGCTTAATGCAAAAATGGGTATGCCTGAACTGATCCGTGACATCCATAAAGGCGTTGAGCCAGATTCGGTCAAAGCGACTATACCTCTGATTTTGGTATGATTTGCCATATACATTGCCGACATTGCAATCGCCTCGTCGTCACGTTCAAATTCTATGGTCATACGGTGATCGGAAACACGGACGATAGACTGCTTTTCGGCTTCAAGACAAATGCGATCCATCGCTTCAACAGCTTTAATCGGATGTTTTCCTGATGCCGTTTCTGCGGATAACATGATGGCATCGGTGCCGTCGTACACAGCATTGGCAACGTCAAACACTTCGGCACGGGTAGGAATCGGGTTGTCGATCATCGACTCCATCATCTGCGTCGCGGTAATCGCAACGCGGTTGAGTTCCCGTGTGCGTTTGATCAGAAGTTTTTGCACGGCGGGCAGGTTAGCGTCACCAATTTCGACACCCAAGTCGCCCCGCGCAACCATCACAGCGTCGGATGCCAGGATAATCTCATCCATAACGTCTGGAACAATCGCTTCAGCACGTTCAACTTTAGCGACGATTCCTGCATGGCACCCTTCTGCCACCAATAGGCATCTGGCTTCATGCAAGTCTTCAGCAGTCCGTGGAAAAGAGATCGCCACATAATCGCACTTCATAAGCGCGATAGTTTTAATGTCTTCCTTATCTTTTTCGGTCAGTGCCGCAGCAGAAAGGCCACCACCCAAAAGGTTGATGCCTTTGTTATTGGATAAATCGCCACCAACGACAACGGTGCAATTAACCCGCATATTTTCAACATTAACGACATCGAGTACGATACGTCCATCATCCAGCAGCAACCGGCTACCGGGTTTGACTTCCATAGCCAGCGGTTCGTAAGTGATGCCGACCTGGGTGTTATCCCCTGCCAATGGATCAAGATTGATATCCAAGGCAAAGTCCTGGCCATCATTTAGCAACACCTTGGTGTCTTTAAATCGGGCAATCCGTATTTTAGGGCCCTGAAGATCGGCAAGAATACCGACGCGCCGCCCTATTTTTTGGCTGATTTCCCTGATTGTTTTGGCTCTATCAAGGTGGTCTTGAGCAGAACCATGCGAGAAATTCATGCGAACAACATCAACCCCGGCTTGTATTAATTCTTCAAGTACACCGGGTTTATCCGTAGCTGGGCCAAGTGTGGCTAAAATTTTGGTTCGTCTTAACATTGGGTTTTATTTTAGTTTCAGTAATGAATCGTTATTTGCGGTTAACTATTTGGCATTAACAAGGGCTACAGTCGTGTCCAACATGCGGTTTGAGAAACCCCATTCATTGTCATACCAGGACAGCACTTTTACGAAGCTGCCGTTTAGGACTTTAGTCAATGCCGCTTCGTAGATAGACGAGGCCGAATTGTGATTGAAATCGACTGAAACCAGAGGCAGTTCATTGATGTCCAGGATGCCTTTCAAGAAGCCATTAGATGCGGCCTTAAGGATTTGGTCTATCTCTTCTTTAGTCGTATTTCTGGAGGCCTGGAAAGTTAAGTCCACTACGGAAACATTGATGGTCGGAACGCGCATGGCAAATCCATCCAGTTTCCCTGCCAGTTCAGGCAACACTAAACCGACTGCGGCGGCAGCGCCAGTTTTGGTAGGGATCATGGATTGTGTGGCCGAACGGGCACGGTGCAAATCGCTGTGGTAAACGTCGGTCAACACCTGGTCATTGGTGTAAGAGTGG
>PMDM01000459.1 GCA_003155565.1 Methylococcaceae bacterium
CCCTGCTGTTTTCAAATGTCAGGGTAAACTCCTTTTCGACGGTGCAGGATAGTATTGTGCTGCCTGACACTACTATAGGCCGTCATTGCCGCATCACCAAGGCGATCATTGAAAAAGGCTGCGAAGTGCCTGAAGGAACGGTGATTGGTGAAAACCGGGCAGAAGATGAGCTTAAATACCACGTCAGCCCAAACGGGGTAGTTTTGGTAACCCCTGACATGCTGGGACAAAAATTGCGTTACGTTAGATGAAAAAAATGGAAAAAAATAAATTGAAGTTAGTCTTGTGTTGGCACATGCACCAGCCCGAATACCGTGATTTGCATACCGGGACATTCAAGCTACCCTGGACTTACCTGCATGTCATCAAAGATTATGTCGATATGGCAGGGCACTTGGAAGCCGTGCCCCATGCGAAAGCGGTCGTCAATTTTGCGCCGATTTTGCTGGAACAAATCGAAGAATATGCCAAGCAGGTCAGCGCATATTTGCAAGACCGCATTGCCATAACCGACCCTTTACTGGCGGCACTGGTTGACCCCAGCATACCAGCTGATCTGGAAGACCGCATGAAGCTGGTGAAAGACTGCTTACGGGCAAACCGGGAAAGGCAAATCAACCGCTATCCTGCGTATAAGAAACTGGTCAAAATGGCCGAGTGGTTGGAACAAAACTACGACACCTTGGATTATGTGAATTCTCAGTTTATATGTGACATCCTGGTTTGGTATCACTTGGTCTGGATGGGGGAAACAGTAAAACTAAAGGATAACCGAATTAAACACCTCATCGAAAAAGGCAGTGGTTATACCTTGCATGACCGGATTGAAATCCTGGAAATTATCGGAGAGCAACTGTCAAATGTGATTTACCGCTATAAGGCCTTGGCCAAAAGAGGCCAGATAGAACTGTCAGTCACCCCGTATGCCCATCCCATTATGCCGCTGTTACTGGACTTGAATTCTACCCATGAAGCTATGCCCAGTGCCCCATTGCCTGATTTGAAGGCTTATCCTGGCGGCGAAGACAGGGTTCTGTGGCATCTGGAAAAAGGCGTACAAACGTTCAAGCGGTTTTTTGGTTTCAGCCCTGAAGGTTGCTGGCCTTCAGAGGGTAGCATTTGCGAGAAAACCCTAAAAATACTCGGTGACTTTGGCTTTAAATGGACAGCCAGCGGCGGCTCTGTCCTGCACAACAGCTTGAATTTGCCCGAAAACGAAAAACCAATGGACGTACACCACCCCTTCAAGCTAAAGAAAACCAATATTCCCTGTTTTTTCAGGGATGACGGCCTATCCGACCTGATTGGTTTTGAATATTCAAAATGGCATGCAGATGATGCAGTCGGTGATTTGATTAAGCATCTGGAAACTATTGCCACCAATGAACCGGAAGGCTCGGTGGTTTCCATTATTATGGATGGTGAAAATGCCTGGGAATATTTCCCTGAAAATGGTTATTATTTCCTGAGCGCTTTGTACAAGCGCCTGGCATTACATCCTGCAATCGAACTCACGACATTTTCCGAATGCCTGAAAAGCAAAGTGGAGATTAAGCCATTAAACAGGCTGGTCGCAGGTAGCTGGGTCTACGGAACATTTTCAACCTGGATAGGCGATACCGACAAGAATCATGGCTGGGATATGTTAGGTGATGTAAAGTGTGCCTTCGATAAAGCCGTGTCAGCGAAACTATTGACCGATAAACAAGTCAAGGAAGCCGAATTACAACTGGCCGTTTGTGAGGGTTCTGACTGGTTCTGGTGGTTTGGCGATTATAATCCCGGCGAGGCTGTGAGTAACTTCGAAAAACAGTTCCGCTTGAATTTAGCTAACTTATACCGCTTAATAGGGCAAGAGCCCCCTTCTTATCTGGCGTTGTCTTTTACTCAAGGTTTTGGTGCGCCCGCAATGGGTGGGGCTATGCGCCCTGGTGCTCAAGTATAAGCAGGGAATAATTAGTGACCAACCTTTTGAACAAACGCCGTGCAGGCATACTACTGCATATAAGCTCACTACCTAGCCTAGGTGCAGTGGGTGATCTCGGTCAAGACGCTTATCGTTTCGTAAGATTCTTGCATGATACCGGGGTTTCTGTCTGGCAAACGCTACCATTAGGCATAACCCACGCAGACCTCTCGCCTTATCAGAGCTTATCTGCCCATGCCGGTAATCCCGAATTAATTAGCGTTGATTGGCTATTCAAGCAAGGCTGGCTGAAGTTTTCCGACCTCCCTGATGAATCAAAAAATATCTTCGAATACCCGAAAGACGATTTGCTGACAATGGCATATCATGGCTTTTTGGAAATCGCGGGTGAAGGCGATAAAAATAACTTTGACAACTTTTGTCAGGCAAAGGCCTTCTGGCTGGATGATTTTGCGCTGTTTATGGCACTTAGGGATGAATTCCAGCCACAATGTTGGAATCAATGGCCTGAACCTTATAAGGAAAGGGAAGCAAAAGCCTTGCAGGAAGCCCGGCGACGGCTGAAAACCTACATCGACGTAATAAAATTTCAGCAATATGTATTTTTCCGACAGTGGCTTGAATTAAAGGCCTACGCCGGACAGCATGGCGTGTTAATGTTTGGCGATATCCCTATTTTCGTATCCTACGATAGCGCTGATGTCTGGGCTAACCGGGATGTGTTTAAGCTGGACGATAACGGCGAAATGCTCGTCGTTGCAGGTGTTCCGCCTGACTATTTTTCTGCAACCGGACAACGTTGGGGCAACCCGCACTTTAACTGGCATACCCTAAAAAAAACCGGCTTTCTTTGGTGGCTAGACANNCCTCAACTGGAATTGTTTGATATCCTCCGTATCGACCATTTTCGCGGCTTGGAAGCTGCCTGGGAAATTCCTGCATACGAGGAGACCGCCATCAATGGGCAGTGGGTAAAAGCACCAGGAAAAGCGTTGCTAAGTGCTATCAATGCAGATCTAGGGCCTATTCCCCTGGTAGCCGAAGACCTTGGCATCATTACGCCAGAAGTCGAGGAGCTAAGGGATGAATTTCATCTACCGGGCATGAAAATCCTTCAGTTTGCCTTTGNNCGACAACGACACGACGCTGGGCTGGGCGGAAAAATTGAGTGAAGGAGAAATCGATAAAATTTTTGACTATCTCGGCAACCCGCAACTTTCATTGCATTGTGCATTGATACATGCAGCCCTGGGTTCTGTTGCTAATCTTGCCGTCATTCCCATGCAAGATATTTTGGAATTAGGCTCTGAACACCGTATGAACACGCCCGGTACGACAACAGGCAATTGGACGTGGCGTTTCCATTGGGATCAACTCACCCCTGAACGGTCAGATAGACTTCGACACCTGGTTGAGTTGTTTAATCGACAAGTGTGATTTGAGCCTCTTCAATAAGTTTACTTGATGCAAAGGCTTTTCGTTATTTTCTTAAAGACAAAGCTAAATCATGCTTATTGCGTAAATAGGTATTGCTGGTTAAACTCCCACTAACGCTGAAAAACAACAAAAGGATATCTATGAAAACACCCGTCCACATAGCGGTCACCGGTGCAGCAGGCAACATTAGCTATTCCTTGCTGTTTAGGCTAGCGGCAGGTGCGTTATTAGGCCCTGACCAACCTGTCATCCTGCATTTGCTGGAAATCACACCCGCCTTGAACACCTTGCAAGGCGTGGTCATGGAGCTAAACGATTGCGCCAACCCCTTGCTGCATCAAGTTGTGATAACAGATGATCCTTATGTGGCATTTAAAAAAGTCGATTATGCCTTTCTGGTGGGCGCTCGCCCCAGAGGGCAAGGCATGGAACGCAAAGACTTGCTGACGGTTAATGCCGAGATATTTGCCGCACAAGGCAAAGCCCTCAATGAAGTAGCCAACAGGAATGTCAAAGTCCTGGTAACGGGCAATCCAGCCAACACCAACGCGCTCATTGCCTTGCGGAATGCCCCCGATTTAAAACCGGAAAACTTTTCCTCAATGTCGAGGCTCGACCATAACCGAGCCCTGGGCCAGTTAGCAGAAAAATGTGGCGTGCTTTCAAAAGATGTAAAAAATGTGATTATCTGGGGCAACCATTCAGCCACCCAATATCCTGACCTGCATCATGCCGAAGTCAAAGGGCTGGATGCCTTGTCATTAGTGGACTACGATTGGTTTGTTAACGATTTCATCCCCAAAGTACAACAACGTGGCACAGAGGTTATCAATGCCCGTGGGCTGTCCAGCGCTGCCTCGGCTGCAAACGCAGCAGTAGACCAAATGCGGGACTGGACTTTGGACACCCCTGAAGGCAGTTGGGTCAGCATGGGCATACCGTCTGATGGCAGTTATGGCATTGAGCAAGGCTTGGTGTACTCATTTCCTGTAACGGTAAAAAACGGCGAAATCTCTGTAGTAAAGGGCTTGGATATCAATGGCTTTAGCCTACGAAAGATGCAGATAACGGAAACCGAATTAAAAGAAGAAAGAGATATCGTCAGGCACTTGCTTTAATTCGCTATCAGCAGAGGTAATTGCAAAACTACAGAT
>PMDM01000108.1 GCA_003155565.1 Methylococcaceae bacterium
ATTTGTGCTTAAATGAGAACAGCCCTAGTCTTGAATCAGTTTTTTAGTTAAGTAGGCAAATTGGGTTTTTACAGTGACGTTAACAATTTAAGTCGAAAGATTTTCACTTATGGGCAGCCCTACAGATAAAATAGGCTTCCGGTTGAGACCACATGCAAGTTACCTTATGAAATATTTCGGACTATTTATCTATTTTTGTTGTTACACATTAACCAGTTTTGCTTCGGATAAAACGACCATTCGCATTGGCGTTCAGGCTACGGGCACTTTGGCTTGGGAGTTATTTGTTTTACAGGATCAGGCCAAAGACCTAGCTTTTCAGATAGAAACGCTTCCAGTTACCACAACAGAAGCGGGAAAAATAGCTTTGCAGTCCGGTACGGTGGACATCATCGTTTCCGATTGGATTTGGGTTTCTAGACTGCGGTCAGACGGCGCTGATTTCACGTTTTACCCCTATTCAACGACTTCGGGTGCGCTAATGGTGCCGGAAAATAGCCCTATTCATGCGATTAAAGATCTCAAAGGCAAGCGTTTGGGGATTGCTGGCGGTGAGCTGGATAAAAACTGGTTATTGTTACAAGCATTGACAGGACAAGAGCAAATGGATTTGAATGCGTCGGTGGAAAAAGTGTTTGGCGCACCTCCGCTGATTAATGAACAACTTAAGCAGGGTCGTGTCGATGCGGCACTGAATTACTGGCATTTTGCCGCCAAGCTTGAAGGGCAGGGCTATCGTCAACTCATTGATGGTAAAGAAATATTGAAAGGTTTAGGCATTCAAGAAAACGTCCCGGCATTAGGTTATGTGTTTAAGCAAAGTTGGGCAGAAAGTCATAAAGCTGCATTGAACAGTTTTATGAAAGTGATCAAAATGGCTAAAGATTCACTATGCAGTTCTGAGTTGGTTTGGAAAAAAGTCATCCCATTAACCCAGGCCGATGATGCAGCTACACAAAACAAACTTCGCCAGCGTTACTGTGAAGGCAATGTTGACCAGTGGGGCATCCCGGAACAACAAGCGGCTGAACGTATTTATACCATGCTGCGGACTGTGAGCAATAATCAGTTAACCGGAAAATCTGAACACCTGCAACCAGGAACATTCTGGTCACAAGATTGAGACCGTGTTGATAACTCTGAGAAAAACCATTCCTGGCTTGTCTTTGCTGGCCTTGTTGTCCGTGTGGCAGGTTTTGGCTACCTGTCTGAACAGCAATAATCTCCCGACACCGCTAATTGTTGGTAGTGTCTTCTGGCATGGCTGCCTAAGCGGGCAAATTCCATTTCACTTGGGTGTGACTTTACTCAGGCTGGTGGTGAGTTTTAGCATTGCGATGTTGCTAGGTTGTGCCATAGGTATTGTTCTTGGCCGCAACAAAAAACTCGATGCCTTCTTCGATAACTGGCTGGTTATTTTCCTGAATATTCCGGCGCTGGTCACCATTATTTTGTGCTACGTCTGGTTTGGGCTGACCGAGGTAGCGGCGATTTTAGCGGTTGTCATCAACAAACTGCCTAACGTGATTGTCACCATCAGGGAAGGTGCCCGCACTTTGGACCAAGATTTACTGGAGATGGCTAGCAGTTATCGTTTCGACAAGCGTAAAACCTTATTACATGTGGTTTGGCCGCAATTGTATCCATATATCATGGGTGCAACCCGTTCGGGTTTGGCGTTGGTTTGGAAAATCATTCTAGTTGTCGAATTGTTGGGACGTAGTAACGGCATGGGTTACCAGTTACATTTATTTTTTCAACTGTTCGATGTTGCAAATATTTTGGCTTATACCATTGCCTTTGTCGCTTTTATTCAATTGCTGGAATTGCTGGTCTTAAAGCCTTTGGACACTAAAGCGCAACGCTGGCGGCGCTAAGACATGATAGCTATCGACATTAAAAGCAAAATGTTTCCGGCTAAAGGTCGAGCCGGACATCATTTAGCGATAGCCGATCTCCAGCTATCGTTTAATTCCGGTGAATTTGTCTGTTTGGTTGGGCCATCCGGCTGCGGTAAGACGACCTTATTGAACATTATCGCCGACCTTGACCGTGATTATGAAGGTAGTGTCAGTTTCGATCTGCGACGGTCGCATCCTAAAATCGGCTATGTATTTCAAAATCCGCGCTTATTGCCTTGGCGTACCGTCAGGGAAAATATTGAGCTGGCAATCGAGGGTAATTCATCCTCAGAAAACATTGATGCTTTATTGGAAGTAATGCAATTGACCCAATTTCAGCACGTTTACCCTGAGCGCTTATCCCTGGGTATGAGCCGACGGGTGGCCATTATTCGGGGGTTTGCGATTAATCCCGATGTGCTGCTAATGGATGAGCCTTTTGTATCTCTGGATGCGCCAACTGCAAGGCAGGTCAGGAGTTTATTGATAACCTTGTGGCAACAGCGGCCTCACACCGTATTGTTTGTCACCCACGATTTGCGTGAAGCGATTTCGCTTGCCGACCGCATTGTGTTTCTGGCTGCTGCACCGATGAAGGTCGTCAATGAAATAGCGGTGTCGATTCCACGAAGTGAGCGCGATAATGAACAAGTTATCGAAGCATTCAGGCAACAGCTTTTGCAGGATTATCCAGAATTGAGGTAGTGCGTTTAAGAAAATCCAATCAAAGAACAGCGTGCATAGACATGGCGCAATAAGCTGTTAAACTGGAATCCAGTCAAAGTTAAGGAAGCTCTGAGCAAGTCTTTTGACAAGCTCACCACGAACGGTAAACTGTTGATTCCGTTCGTGGTGAGCCCTTCGGCTACGCTCAGGAGAGCCTTGTCGAACCATGAACGGAATCAACTTGTTCAGAGATTCCTTAAAGTGGAAACCCCTCTGGCTGATAGAATAATAAAAAAGACATCTAAGAACTAACACATGAACAAAGCAATCATATTGACAGGTATTACCACAACCGGCACGCCGCATTTAGGTAATTATGTAGGCGCAATAAGGCCGGCCATCGCCGCCAGTAAAGACCTAAACGCACAACCTTTTTATTTCCTGGCAGATTACCACGCCTTGATTAAATGCCAGGAACCGGAACGGGTGCGACGATCCAGCCTTGAAATTGCCGCAACTTGGTTGGCCTTGGGATTGGATACTAACAATGCGGTGTTTTACCGCCAGTCAGACGTTCCTGAGATTTTGGAACTGACCTGGATGTTGACCTGCGTGACCGCCAAAGGCTTGATGAATAGGTCTCATGCTTATAAGGCAGCCGTTGCGGATAACGATCAAGGTGGCGAGAACGATCCAGATAAAGGCATCACGATGGGTTTGTTCAGCTACCCTATCTTGATGGCGGCGGATATATTAATGTTTAATGCCAATAAAGTTCCTGTCGGCAGGGATCAAGTCCAACACATTGAAATGGCACGGGATATAGCAGGGCGTTTCAATCATATTTATGGTGAACATTTCACGCTGCCTGAAGCGGTTCTCGACGAGAAGGGCGCAACTTTATCGGGACTCGATGGCCGCAAAATGAGCAAAAGTTACAACAACACGATTCCATTATTTGAGCCTGAGAAGAAGCTGAAAAAGTTGATTAACAAGATCAAGACGAATTCGTTGGAGCCTGGCGAACCCAAACAAACTGAGGGATGTACGCTATTCAGCATTTACCAGTCATTCGCTACGTCGGATGAAGTGGCACAAATCTGTCAACGCTATGCAGAAGGCATCGGTTGCGGCGAAATGAAGCAGGTTTTGTTTGAGCATATCAACGAACAGATTGCGCCAGCACGGGAGCGTTATGATGCCTTGCTGGAAAAGCCCGACCATATCGAGGAACAATTGCTGGAAGGCGCGAGAAAAGCACGGGCAATCAGCAGTCCTTTTATCCAGGAATTACGAAAAGCAGTAGGAATTAGCAGGATTACATCGTGAAAATTGTCAGGAAAATCAAATTCAGCGATTGGCTGCGAAAATCTTTATTGTTTATTCGCCGCGATCCTTGGGTTTGGCTAGGATATACGCTGTTTGTGTCCGTAGTTTTATGTATAGGCAAAATATCGTTCGCTCTTGGTGTTTTTTCTGCGGTCGTCTCCCTGTTCGTGGGTGTAGGCGTAGCAAAATACATTGATCTAAGGCGTTCACCCACGGATTCAGTTGGTCTAGTTTGGGCCATTAAAAAAAGCCTTCCCTTAGCCGTCCTGGCAGGCGGAGTCATTGTGATCTGTTGGTTTATATTTATGGCGATAGCCAATATTGTCAACGGTCAGTTTTCCATGATTAGTTATTTTTTCTTTGATTGGCAGTTCACCCCCGAAAACCTGAACCGGAGGACTACCCGCGAGTTGGGTATCTGGCTTTATGGCTATGCAAATATCACCTTGATATTTGTTTTGTTGATGCTGACAACGTTCGCCAGTTGGTACAGTTACCCGTTGATGCTGTTTAAAGACTACACTTGGAGCCAAGCCAAAGAGGCAGGTAATTACGAAGTTGCAACCCAGAAGGGAGCGCTGTACAAAACGTTGGCGTTCCTGATTTTTGAAGCTATTTTATGTACTGAAATAACACCGCTGTTGACACCCGTTTTATATATGCTCACTTCGACGTTTATGTTTGTGACGTATAAAAGTTTTTTTGAAAGATCATAAAAGAAGCACTGAATATTCGCCATTATTCATGGTTCGACAAGGCTCTTGAGCGTGCCGAAGGACTCACCGCGAACGGAAAACAAGGCTCTCCTGAGCGTTTTCTAAGGGTTAAACATAATCCGTTCATCCTTAGATTGTCGACGGATTAAATCGGTGCTTCTTAAGATTTATACCGAATACAGCCCGATAAACGATTCCGTTAATTCTTTTAGGTTATGTTTCGGCAACAGGATGGTTAAATGAATCTGTTCTGCAAAATCTTGGCTGATGATTTCGCCATCCAGCTTTTTCAATAAATACTCGAACATTTGCATCTGTTTGTAATCCAATGTCAGGCGTTTTTCCACACATTCGATATAAGGATGTAACCCTGCTATTTCGATTACCCGTTTTGCAGTATTGCTGTATGCGCGGGTTAACCCGCCTGCACCTAGCTTGATGCCACCAAAATACCGGATCACAACAAGCAATACATTAATCAATTCCTTACCTTCCAAATGCTGGAAAATCGGTTTTCCGGCTGTCCCACTGGGTTCGCCAGCGTCGTTAAAGCGGCTGATAAAGCCGTTACCGGTTTTAATCCGATAGGCAAACGTGATATGGCTGGCATTAGGGTGATCGAGATGGTATTGCTTGAGATAATCACCCGCCTCAACTTCATTCAGGCAAGGCATTAGCACGCCGATAAAGCGCGATTTTTTTATTGAGTCTTCTATGGTGTAGTGTGATTTGACGCATTGCATGGAAGGAAGTTTATCCGCCCGGCCTATATCAATTGCCCAAGCGCAAAAGCGCTCAAAAAGGTTGCGATGAAATAGAACAGGGCTAAAACCATACTGGCAGCAATATTGATAAGCAAGGTGCATTTGATGATGTAAGAAACGATTGCATAGTACCAGGCCAACAATATGAAAAATAAGTAATAACTATAAAGGTCTTCGGTTACTGTCAACCACACCATGACAGGGACTACGAATGCTGCGATTAGATTTGCACTAAACATGAATGCCGTCGTGACTTGTATATATGCATAAAGCGTTTTGTTCAAGGACAGCATGATGCCAATAAAAGCCAGCATAAACATGACTTGCAGGCTGATTTCGTAAAGCGACTCCAAAGGGTCATCAATCATATTGGCTTGTAACAAATAGCCGATAATAAAATAAATGAGCAGGTTATTTTTGAACAAACCTACCGATCTTGGCAGTTCCAAGGGATCATTATTCAACCAGCATAGTGCTAAGTATTCTCTTATGTTATCCATAGTCGCTTAGAACAGGGCAGTGAATGATTCTGCATCGATTTGAATTAATCGGGAGAATTTGGTTTACGGTCGTTATAGGTGCTGAAACTATCATTCAGTGCCTGCACCAAGTCTTTGGTTTTATCGGAGAGTTGGGTCAACCTCGATTTAGTTTTCTTGTTCCAGCCCACAGGTTCCGAAAAATTAAGCAACATCCGTGAAAATGTCAGGTTCGATTCGAACATTTCGCCTAGGTTTTCCAGCAAATTCAGTTCTTTCTGACGGGTATTTAGTTTGTTAACGATGAATTTGGCTTGCAACTTACTCATAATCAAGTGCAAGGGCAGCATGACAGCGATGATAACCAGAACTACTATGGGGCCGATGATAGGATCAAACAACAGGTCGATAATGCCGATTTGTAATTCCGCGAGGACTGCCAGTGCTGCAATAGCGCCAAGAATGAGCAGACTGGACATATTGACACGTTCTTTCCAGAGGGCGACGCCGCTTTTAACCTCAGGGATGACCACGTTTTCAATTTCATGGATGCTTTTTTCTAAGGTATTTAGAATCCGGTATGACCGATCATGCTCAACATTGGCCAGACGTAGGTCAATTTCGGTAAATTGTGGTGTATTTTGAGCGTTAGCGCTGTGCTCTTGGTTGGGCAGTAAGATAAACTGCCCAGTATTAAGGCCAATGTCGGCTAATCTCCGTTGCCAGGAGGAGATAATCTCACTGCTTTTGGTAGGGTAAAAAGTCGCTGCCGGAGCATCTATAAGATAAATAAATTTATTGGTATCCTGTTGTAAGGAGATTTGCTGGATCAGTTCATTCATCAGGGATGTCGATGTTTCAAAAACATCACAAAATACGAGGACTAGATCAGAATTTTCGAGAATATGAGTCGTTAACATCGACATGACGGGGGTAGCCGATGTTGCGCTGACATTCGGCGCATCGATAAACAATTTACCTTTTAAGCGGTCGCTATTAATGGTTTTTAATTCCAGATACGAGTTAATCCGGCGACCTTCACCTTCCTGTAACTGTTCAATTTTCTGGCTGATCTGGTAAAACGGGTAACGATGGTCAACATCCAGGGCTGTTCCTGGCAAGGTTGCAGGCGTAGACTGGTTGCTATTTAGGAGTACCGTAAATTTGTGGCTGGATGCCTGAATGCCGGAAAGTAATTGATCCATACTCAGGTAGCTGTTGATAAACCTTGATTTAGCCGTGGAGTTACCGCCAATCAAGCTAATAACTGGCCACCAGGAGTATTTGCTGGCGGTGGTTTCCTCATTTTCAATCAGCCCCAAGTCATATTCAACTTGATCGAGTTCGTGGAAGACTTTCGCTGCGTTCAGCAATACCGGGCTGTCATTGGCAAAGTGCTTTTCCAAGTTGACCAGGTATTTGCTAACTGTTTTATCAGCCATGTGTTGACCCCATTTTGTTGAGTTTTATAGGTATGAAGTATTAAAAATAGTTTAACTTTTTTGTTTACATGCGCATAACATTAATCGAAGAGGGTTAAGAACTTTTGGCATGAGCTTGTAGACGATAATAAATTGCACCACCAATTACCTTTCGTAGTGGTTCAATATCTGTCTTNNATCTTTAGCCATGCGGCCGACTTCCTTGCTTATTAACGCAAGCCAAAGATCATTTGATGCCTTCTCGAAATGCGCCTTTAAGTCGGGTGGCATAAAGATGCTATTGCGCTCGATGTAGTTGTGCAACTTTCTAATTGCTCGCTGGACATCGTTAAGACGTTGCCAGAAGATAATTTCTTGATATGCTTCGTTTTTCTTCTGTGCTTGTCTTATCTCATTTTTATCTGACTCAAGTAAATCAGAAGCAGCTATAAACTCTTCTAGTAGTTCTGATCTCATACTGTCGAGATCAGTATATTTCTGAGACGGAGATATGAGGAGCGTCACGCGGCTATATGCGTCGTCAAGTAGCACCCAGGCTTCAGGTAAGATTTCATATTCCTTATCTTGGATCTTAATAGCACCACTGAGCATTGAATCAATCTCTACTCGAAGTCGCTGGAGCTCAAGTGCTTGCGTGTGCCTCAGTTGCTCAAGTTTTTCCGCAAATTTGTTTTCAATCCAGCGTTTTCCAAGAAACTGAAAAAGCACGTAAGCCACGCCCGCACTACTCCCACCATACGTAATAACTTCGCCGAGAAAATTATATATTTGATTTGTTGCTGGCATGAATTCTAATGAGTTTCCCAAAGACTTTCTTCGTAGTCTATGTAATGTATTTATTAAAATATTCCTTGTAAAAACTTAATATTTTAAAAGACTTACCTGATTAACAACACGTGTTACTATTTTGCAACATTTTTAATCTTTACGCCTTCAAGTAGGCTAAAAGTATACACCCAGAATGGTTTAATGATAAAAACAAGGAAAAGATTTCTTGGTTTTATTGATGCTACTCCACTTATAGCATTTCCAAGAGCTAGCTCTTGGCAAGTTTGATATTGCCCTGCATAATATTCATTGAATGATGAAAGGTATTAAGAATTTGGCTATTTATAGACGCTGTAGGGTGGTTGCTTTTTTCGTAATTGTAGGCTTGCTCCAAGGATGTGCCGCTTTCACCTGGGGCTATGGCCCTGATGGACAGTCCCGCGAAGATTTTGAGCATCGTATTGAGGGGGTGTTTCGATTGCAAAATAAAATGACCAGTGAAGTCATGATGTTACAGGAAGGCGATGTGGACGCTAAAGCTTACGAAGCTATCCTTCAGGCTGAGCAGGTCATGGAAAAAAATTGTAACTACCTTAATGAATATGTTTCCCGCGATATAGACGGCCTAAGCAAAGGTTTATTGCTACAGCGCCACGTCGAGAAATCTGTACTCGATTGCGAGACGGCTACCCAAAATGTTGAAGCGTTGCTAAAAACGCGGTAAAGGTTAAATTACTCAGGGGTCAGGATTGAATTCTGCGGTGGCTTGCTGTTATCCGTATCGGGATAGTCCAGCGTGTAGTGCA
>PMDM01000061.1 GCA_003155565.1 Methylococcaceae bacterium
CGCCATCATGCGGTCGGAACCGATGACGATAAGATGATCGACATCCGCCAGGGAAATAGGCTGCTCGCCCAGTTCACCCTTGGCATAGGCAATCATACACTCAAGAATGTTGCCGACGAAGGTAAGATCTTGTGGACGGAATGGTTTAATCGCTTCGACATCCGCTGTTTTATCGACCGACCAGATGATAATATCCGAAGCGGCTTCTATATCCTCAGTCTTGAAAATATCTTGCTTGTATTTGTAACCGGCAAAATAAATCACGCGATTACCCGCAGCACGTAAGGCTTTTCCGATTGAGAACAGGACTGCATTACCCAAACCGCCGCCAATCAGCATGACGGTTTGTCCGGTTGGTATATCGGTCGGCGTTCCGGTCACGCCCATGATGACGAGCGGATCGCCCACTTGCCAGGTTGCACACAACCGCGACGATGAACCCATTTCCAGGGCAATCAGGGAGATCGTGCCTTTTTCCTTGTCCACATCCGCACCCGTCAATGCCAAGCCTTCTGAAGTCAGCACCGTATTTTCAATCACAGGAGCATGCGCTTCAAAATTCTGTACCCGGTAAAACTGGCCTGGAAAAAACTTTTCCGCCGCCATCGGCGCTTTGACGACGACTTCAATAATGGTTGGTGTCAAGCGGTTAATCGCAACGATAGTGGCACTAAAAGCATCATCCATCCTGTCAAACAATTTTGTGAGCGCGGCATCGCGATCACTTTGCTGCGCAGGGTTTAAATCCGCCAATTCTTTTTCAAACAGTTTGACAATATAGGGGTAACCGTTTTTGGCACTGGCCATCGCCTTGACGACATTTCCCGCATACACGGGATGATTGTCGCCATAAAAGCTGATGAACTTGCCATTCTTTTGGTATGAAGTCAGCGGCGCGGGCTTACCCAATTTGGGCGCTTCCTCATCGTGCATCGGCACCAATGTCAAAGCACCGTTCGACCATTCGGGTTCGAAACGTTGAAAAAAATCCTTGTCCATCATGAAGGTATCAGGATATTCACTTTGGTAGATCGTATTAGGCGAAGTACCTGCGGCAATATAAAGTCCGCGCAGAAAGACTTTCACGATTTCTCCAGAGCTTTTCCAATGACCATGTTCTGAAACCAATTTTTCGAATTCGACGGCATTCAGGTGACCGTACTCATCTGTCAGCGCAATCAGCGGGCTCATGCCTTCAGCGAGGGCAATACCCTCTTCCAGGGCTTCGGCAATTTCTTCATGGTTTTGTCGATAGGCCGGGGCGTCTTTCATACCCTTACGATAAAACAGTGTTACCCCGCCCCATTTTTCGACAAAAGGCTGAAAATTCGGTTGTTCGCCAACTGCTTGAGCACGTTTGCGTTCCGCTTTGATTTCCACGCCATGCGCCAAAAACTCATTAAGGATCAGAATTTCTTCTTGATCGTATCGGCTTCTAACTGTGTCTTCACCGTAAAGCCTAACTAAAGCTTCGTAACGGTTGAGTATTTTTTCGACCTGAATGGGGTAATATGCCATCAATTCGGTAGCGGTATCGATAGCGGTCAAGCCGCCGCCAATAACACCAGAAGGCAAGCGTACCTGCAAATTTGCCAACGAAGAAGCCTTGGCAGCCCCAGTCAACTGCAACGCCATTAAAAAATCGGACGCTTTCCGAATACCGCGAATCAGGTTGTTCAACAAACCAATAATCGTTGGTTTACCAGCACCGGAAGCAATACAAATATGGTGGAACCCCATATCCCAAGCATCATCAATCGTAATCGTGCCGCCAAAACGCACACCGCCGTAGGCACGAAAAGCTTGCCGTCTGAGTAGGGTCAGGTAAATCACTTTCAGGAAGTTCTTGTCCCAGCGCACGGTAATGCCATATTCTGCCACGCCGCCAAAGCCAGCCAAAATACGCTCATCGAGCTGTTCGTAGAGTTCCTTGAAATCAACAACCGGCTGGGGAAGCGTGGTGCTGTCGCCCGTCAGGTAAGTCGGTAACGGTTCCAATTTTAATGCGTCAATCCCCGCGACACCAAAACCTTCATTCAACAAATAATGGCTCATGGTGTAACCCGCAGGCCCCAAGCCCACCACCAGCGCATTCTTGCCGTTGTAAGGCAACATATAAGGGCGTTTGACATTCAGCGGATTCCAGCGCGTCAACAAGCTGTAGATTTCAAAGCCGTATGGCATAAACAGAACATCCGTCAGCACATTGGTTTCAATTTGCGGAATATTGACCGGATCGGTTTTTTGATAGATACAGCCCTTCATGCAATCGTTGCAAATACGATGCCCGGTACCTGGACACATGGGGTTGTCGATAATGATAATCGCCAGCGCACCAATGTTGTCGCCATTGCGTTTGACTAAGTGCATCTCGGAGATTTTTTCATCCAGCGGACAACCGGTCGTCGTCACACCCAAGGGATCGACTTTAAAAAGCTGGGTTTTCTTGTTAATCATGCCTTTGGAGCAGGAATCGGTATCGCGCTCATGGCAATAAATACAATGATCGACTTCCGATAACACTTCCCTTTGGTTAAAGCGCGGGTCGGTCAATTTAAAACCATCGCGTCGGCGACGGTGTTTTAACTCGCCCATCCAGGCGGTAAATTCACCTTTGTTCACCACATCATGTTCAACCAGATGATCGAAATCGCGTTTTTCAGGGAACTTGAAACTGAGCCAATTATCCGCAATTGCAGGCTTATGTTGAGCGACAAAGCTCCACCGTTGGACTAAATCCATCAAACCTTGAACAAATTCAGCTTCGTCTTGAAGATCAATAATTCCTTTAAATTCAGCAGCAGCTTGTTGATGCGCGTTGAGTTTGTTACGCAGTGTCTGCACTGCCTCAGCCGCATTTGCATAATCGCTCTCCTTGCCTTTAGCAAGCAGTTTGTAATGCGTCGATAACAAGCCAATGGCGGCACCCACACGCGCCACACGATGTTCAGGATCGTTGTCCTTATCCGCTTCAGGAAAACCTGCGGCAATCAGCAGATCAAAACGCCTGTTAATTGCGCCCTTATCCCAAGTGCTAACATCCTGATCCTTGAATGCCAGATTCAGCTTGGCGACGACTTCATTTTTATAGGTAAAAATAGTCGCAAATTCGTCCTTAATATTTTCAGCCTGCACCTGGTGTTGTTCAGTGACATTAAATAAAGTCGCCACAAACTGCCCGACATAAGGCCCTNNAATCGGTTAAATAATTCAGCATCATGCTTTATTACGGACGCATCGAATATATCTAACAAGTCTTTAAGGCGGCTAGAATCATAAAGATCAGGGTAAGTAAAACCGGGGATTCCAAGTGTGAGGTTGTTTTGTTCCATAATTCCTAAATTTGCAATGCCTAACACATGACGCGCTTGTGCAAGGTAAGATGATTCCAACCTCTTGGGATTGGATGAAAAGAGTGATTAAACAG
>PMDM01000190.1 GCA_003155565.1 Methylococcaceae bacterium
AGCGCACAAACCCGGATGAGCGGTGTCAACATTGGTGATCGCCAAATTCGTAAGGGCGCTGCGGATGCCATTCGTTCTTATGTTGAAACACAGGGGGGGAAATTTCCAGATGAAGCAAAGCAGCTTGCGGATAATGTCGCCCGCAGGGGCAGTACGCCGTTGTTAGTGGCTGAAGGTGGTCGGGTATTAGGGGTGATTGAGCTGAAAGACACGGTAAAAGGCGGCATCAAGGAGCGTTTTGNNCCATCATGATTACCGGCGATAACCGTTTGACGGCGGCGGCAATCGCGGCTGAAGCGGGCGTTGACGATTTTTTGGCGGAGGCAACCCCGGAAGCAAAACTTAAGCTCATCCGCGAACAACAGGCGGAAGGCCGCTTGGTCGCGATGACCGGAGATGGCACCAACGATGCGCCTGCCCTGGCACAAGCGGATGTGGCAGTGGCGATGAATTCCGGTACGCAAGCGGCCAAGGAAGCTGGCAATATGGTGGATTTGGACTCAAACCCTACCAAACTCATTGAAATTGTCAAAACCGGCAAGCAAATGCTGATGACGCGCGGTGCTTTGACGACATTCAGTTTAGCGAATGACTTGGCGAAATATTTTGCGATTATCCCGGCCGCTTTTGCAAGCACTTACCCAGAACTGGGCGCACTGAATATCATGGGCTTAAGCAGCCCATCCAGTGCGATTCTTTCGGCCGTTATTTTTAACGCCTTGATTATTGTTGCGCTGATTCCTTTGGCACTAAAAGGCGTAACGTATCGGCCTCAAAGCGCGGAAGTATTATTGCGTAATAATTTATTGGTTTATGGCGGCGGCGGGGTTATTGTGCCATTCATTGGCATTAAGTTGATCGATCTCGGTTTGACTGCATTAGCATTCGTGTAATAAGGAGACTGTTATGACTCAGCACATAAAACCCGCATTACTCATGCTTTTGTTTTTTACTGTTTTAACGGGCATCGCTTATCCGCTCTTGGTTACTTTCGGAGCGCAGGTTTTATTTCCTGCCCAGGCTAACGGCAGCTTGGTCATCAGTGATAAGCAAATTATAGGGTCGGAATTGATCGGACAAACTTTCACCCGCCCTGACTATTTTTGGGGCAGGCCTTCTGCGACTTCGCCTAATCCTTATAATGCCGCCGCCTCTAGCGGTTCTAACCTGGGGCCAACCAATCCAACCCTGATGGAAGCGGTCAAGGCTCGGATCGCGGCTTTGCAAGCGGCCGATCCTGATAATAAAGCACCAGTTCCGGTTGACCTGATCACCGCTTCAGGCAGTGGTTTGGATCCACACATTAGCTCTGCGGCGGCGGACTATCAAGTCAATCGTATCGCCAAGGCGCGTAAGATCGATCCGGGGAAGCTTCGGGAATTGGTGCAGTCACATACCGAGGGGAGGCAGTGGGGCTTGCTCGGAGAGCCACGAGTTAACGTCCTGAAATTAAATCTGGCATTGGATGCCTTAAGTCACCAGTGAGGATGCGAACGATACCGACTTTACGCTGCCTCCCAGCAAGGTATACATCGAACTCTGCCAAAAAGAGGCGTTGCTCCTGCATCCGGGTGTGATTGAGAAAGAACGGATGCTGCATCGGCACAGAGATTTTCGGGTGGAATATGAGATACAGGCGCACGACGGTGTGGAGTGGCTCGTGCTGTGCGACTTGACAACCGGGAAAGTCCTTCGTGAGCAAAAACTGGTCGACGACAAAATATGAAAGGTTTTCCAGAAATCAGCGTAGATTATTCTGGTAGCCTTAGCTATTGGACTGATCCTTTTCTTGATTTATCCCAATATCAAATCGTCCCTGGACGGCATTTAGTCTTCTCGGATGATGATCACTCATGTGGGATTCGTTGAAGTAGTTCCGATTTTTTTGGCATTTATTGGCGGCGGAGTAGATCTTGTCTAGATTAGTATTCTTGTCTCTGTTCGCCGCCCTGGTTTCGGTGACCCTGTTTGGCAGAAATATGGCCTACGGCACTTTATTGTGGAAGAATATTCTTTCCAAAGGGCTCTCATAAAGCGAACTTGAACTAAGTTGATAGGCTAAAGTATGGAACAAAAGACAAAAAAAATTTATGCTTTCTTGCCATGGGTACTGACTCTTGCTGTCTTGGGGGCATTCACACTCTATGGCACCATTTATAGAGTGGCTCCCAATCCATTCGAGACGAAATTTAAGAAGGTTGATTTGCTGTCAACAATGAGGATTCATCTTCTCGAAGCCAATGAGGCGGAAAAGAACGCTGTTCTGGCGATTACCGACGAGGAATCAGAAGCTTTTGCCGCCAAAGCTCGCCAAGCTGCCGATGGCGTGGAAAGCAATCGAAAGGAAATCGAATCCTTCATTCATCAAGAAAAACTTCCTCGAGAGACAGAGATAATTAATGAATTTAATTCTTGCTGGTCACAATATAGAAAATTAGACGAAACAATTTTGGATCTTGCAGTTCAAAACACCAATCTAAAAGCCCAAAAGATCTCCTCCACGCAATGTGCACAAGAAATGGCACGTTTTGAAGAGAGCGTAAACCACCTCATCCATCAAGGCAAAAATGTTAGTCAGTGTAACAACACAATCACACATTCCTATGAAGCCCTCACAGCCAGCCTGAAAATATTTGCTCTTCACAAGCCTCATATTGAAGAGGCGGATGATAAACAGATGGATAAAATAGAGCAAAACATCAAGTCTTATGATGAATCAGCCAAGAAGGCTCTTGGCTCTCTTCGTAACATTGCCGATCTAAATGAAAATGCAGATCTGAAAAATGCAGAGTCTACATACAAACGATTCATGAACCTGACTGATGAGGTCTTGAGGCTTTCTCGGATGAATACGAATATCAAGTCAGCAGAACTATCCTTGGGAAAGAAAAGGCTGGTTTCTTCACAATGCCAGGAGATCCTCGCCACCCTCCAAGAGGCTGTTCAAGCCCAGCAGTCCAATGCTACCAGATAAGGGGATGCCTTTCCGTGTATCAAGACTTGGTGTGAATTTGGTATATGAGAAGCACACCACCTCCATGCTTCGAAGCTGTGTTTGGAATACACTTTGTCTTGATTGGTGCCGTAAGTCTGTGCAGCCTGCTGGTGTAAATATCCCTGAAAAAGATCAGTTGGCGGTAACTTTAGAATGCACAATAAAAGTGAAACAATCATCATGAACAGCAAACGCCCAAATCCTGATGCTTTACTTGCCCGTGTAAAACGAGATGAGCAACAGAGCAAACGTGGACGGTTAAAAATATTTTTCGGGGCAGCTGCAGGTGTGGGTAAAACCTACGCAATGCTTTTGGCCGCCCACGGCATACGCCTGAAAGGAGTCGATGTAGTCGTGGGGCTGGTTGAAACGCATGAGCGGCAAGAAACTATTGCCGTCTTACAAGGTTTGGATGTGCTGCCGCCGAAATTGGTGCAACATCGAGGTACTGTGCAACGTGAGTTTGATTTAGACGGCGCACTAAAACGCAATCCGACTTTAATTTTAATCGATGAGTTAGCCCACAGTAATGCGGTAGGTTGCCGTCACCCGAAACGCTGGCAGGATATTGACGAACTGTTGAAGGCAGGGATAGATGTCTACAGTACCCTCAATGTCCAGCATTTGGAAAGCCTGAATGACGACATCAATCAGGTTACCGGGGTACAGGTCTTGGAAACCATTCCCGATACGGTTTTCGAGCTTGCCGATGAAATTGAGCTGATTGATTTACCGCCCGATGACCTGTTGTTGCGGCTGAAAGAAGGCAAAGTTTACATACCTCAGCAAGTCGAACGGGCGATGCAAAACTTCTTCCGCAAAGGTAACCTGATTGCTTTGAGGGAACTGTCGTTGCGCCTTACGGCTGACCGGGTCGATGCCCAAATGCTGGATTATCGGGATGACAATGCAATACGCGATATTTGGCAGGTCGGCGAATGTATCTTGATTTGTATCGGCCCTAACGCCATCGCGGAACGGCTGGTACGCGCCGGTAAACGCTTGGCGGCAAGCCTTCATGCACAATGTGTTGTGGCCTATGTCGAAACGCCGAAACTTCAGCGGCTTCCTCCCGAACAACGCGATGAGGTATTGCGCGTACTGCGTTTTGCGGAAACGTTAGGCGCAGAGACTGCAACGCTATCTGGCTTGGTGATGAGTGAAGAAATATTGAATTTCGCCAAGAACCGTAATGTCACCAAAATTGTATTGGGAAAACCGAGCAGGAGGGGCTGGAAGCGTTGGTTATTGGGTTCGATGGTCGATGTGCTAATTTCTGAGGCGCATAATATCAATATTTATTTATTGGGTAGTCCCGCTGGTTCAAAAAGTGACGGATTAACCCAGCTAAAGAATGGATCTAAAAATAAATCGACACGTTTTTACTATCCAAAGGGGGAAACCACAAAAAAGCGTTGGTTAGGCTTGTGGTGGGCGATAGGTGCGACCGCATGCAGTAGTGTGATTAGCTGGCTGATGACGGGGCGGTTTGAATTAGCCAATATTGTAATGGTTTATTTACTGGGCGTGGTCTTTGTGGCTGCCCGTTTTGGCCGTGAAGCATCTATCCTGACCTCTTTTTTAAGTGTCCTGGCATTTGATTTTTTCTTTGTTACACCGTACTACACTTTTTCGGTTGAAGACGCGCAGTATTTAGTCACATTTGTGATTATGTTATTGGTTGGTATTATCATCAGTCATTTGACCAGTAATATGCGTGCTCAAACTAAAGTCGCCGCACATCGGGAAAGGCGTGCCAGTGTTCTCTATGCTTTAAGTGAGGAATTAGCAGTAAGCCGTACTTTAACCGAGACGGCAAAAATTGCCGCTCGTCATATTCAAGCAGAATTCGGTGGCGCCAATGTGTTGTTGTTGCCTTCCGAGGGTGGTCGCATCGTTTATCCATTGGATACGCCATTGCCGGAATCTTTGAGGGATTGCGATCTTGGAGTGGCACAATGGGTATTCGATCACGGACAAATTGCAGGACAAGGCACTGACACGTTACCGGGTGCCAATGCCGTGTATTTCCCAATGACAGGCTTTCGGGGCGTTATTGGCGTGCTGGCTTTACGTGCCGCCAACTTACGACGGGTGTTCCTCCCTGAGCAACGTCGATTGCTGGATACCTTTCTCAATCAGATTGTGCAAACAATTGAACGCGTTCGGCTCTCGGAAGATGCACAACAATCTCAGGTGCAGATCGAATCGGAATCGTTACGTAATTCTTTGCTCAGTGCAATTTCGCACGATTTACGGACACCGCTGGCATCCATCGTAGGAGCAGCCAGTACGCTAGTCGATAAGGATGCCCAACTTTCGCAAGCAGATCGGCAAGAATTAGGGCTTACGATTTACGATGAAGCCCTGCGAATGTCGAATTTAACCAACAACATCTTGGACATGGCACGCTTGGATGCTGGGAAAGCACAGCTAAACCGACAATGGTATCCCTTGGATGAAATCATCGGCGGCGCTTTAGCTCGACTACGTAAGAAACTTGATGGGCGGATAGTGAATACTAAACTTCCCGAAGGTTTATGTTTGGTACGTCTTGATGCGGTTTTGATAGAACAAGTGCTGATAAATTTATTGGAAAATGCTTGTAAATACACACCTACCAATAGTCCCATCGATATTTTAGCGGAACGTTCAGTGAATACGCTAAAGATAAACGTGGCCGACCATGGACAGGGAATTCCCGTGGGTGAAGAAGAAAAATTATTCGATAAATTTTACCGGTTACACAGGGAAGGCTCCCAAAGTGGCGTGGGCTTGGGGTTGTCAATATGTAAGGCGATAGTAATTGCCCATGGCGGCCTAATTGGGGCGAATAATCGCCCTGAAGGTGGGGCTGAATTTTATTTTGTCTTGCCTATGGATGAGGCATTGCCAGAATTAGAAGCTGAAGTTCATCAAGATGGATAGTGTAGGTAGGGTAGGTAAGTCACGCAACACCCTGTTTTTAAAATTTTATCAGGCGCTTGGGCGCGACATAACCCACCATCGAGATGCCGCTTATATTTAACTGTGTTATTTTCATTCCTTAAACAAAATGGACAACCTAAAACCAATCATTGTAGTCATCGAAGATGATCCGCAAATCTGCCGATTTTTACGGACGAGCTTAAGTGCGAATGGTTTTACTTTATTCGAGGCGAATACCGGCGAACAAGGTCTGGTAGAAGTTTCCACCCGAAAACCTGATTTGGTCATTCTCGATCTGGGTTTGCCACGTATGGACGGAATTGCTGTTATCCATAAAGTTCGTGAATGGTCTAGTGTGCCTATTATCGTGCTGTCAGCCAGAAGTCAGGAGCAAGACAAGATTACGGCATTGGATGGGGGAGCTGATGATTATTTGACCAAACCTTTCAGCATAGGCGAATTGTTGGCCAGGATACGTGTAGCCATCCGCCACTCAACCCAGTATAAACCAGGCAGTACGGAAACTGAATTTTGCGAGGGCGACTTGCGTGTTGATTTATCCCGTCGACGTGTTTTTATTGGTGAGCGGGAGATACGTCTAACACCCATCGAATATCGGCTTTTGAATGCCTTAATCCGCCATGCGGGAAAAGTAATGACGCATCGGCAATTGCTGTTAAATGTTTGGGGACCAGCCTATGTTGAACACGATCATTATGTCCGTATTTATATGGGGCAACTACGCCAAAAAATAGAAGCAGATTCTACCCAACCTCGTTATTTGCTCACTGAAACAGGCATCGGTTATAGGTTATCGTATAGTGGGGATTTGTAAAGCGCAAGATGTGCTGCAAGCCTCGAATGAGGATATGGTTGCACGGAACTATACGTATAGGTCTATCCGATATTGTTTTACGGCTAAGCAGACAGATTAGATTTTGCGTGAGGTTTATACCCATTCATTTCCCTAATCCCATAAGAAGCTACTTTGTGCTGCGATGAAGTCTGTAGTTGGTCAATAAAATAGCGCGTATAACTTGGCAAATAACTTTGTTTTAAATACGCGAATTTGGTCGTCGATGGCGGAATAAGATGCGCTAAATCCAATGCCACAAGATCGGAATCGATACCCGGCTCATAGGAGGGCCCAGCGATAATACCCACACCAAACCCCAGGCGGACGTAAGTCTTGATCACATCGGAATCGGCTGCCGCCAGCGTAATATCCAGATGGATATCTGCATTGTCAAAAGCTTTCTCGATATTACTGCGTCCGGTAAAACCCCTGCTGTAAGTCAATATAGGAAAAGTTGCCAGTCGCTGAAGCGTAATTGTACCGTTAGCCAGCGGATGGCTCTTAGGAACAACAACGATATGATGCCATTGGTAGCAAGGTTTAATGACAAGCTTTTCATCTTCATCCATTTTTTCGGTGCAGATAGCGATATCGGCCTTATGTTGGTGCAACAGATTAATCAAATTACCCGGTGAGGATTGTTCGATATAGATTTTGATGCCAGGATATTTTCCCCTGAATTTGCTGATCGGTGTGGGCAAAAAATATTTCGCTTGTGTATGTGTGGTTGCGATGTGCAGCGTTCCATTACGGTTATCCAGAAAATCATCAGCCAATGCCCGGATATTACGCTTGGCCTGGTTCACGGATGTCACTTCTTCCAGGATACGTATACCTAAGGGGGTAGGGCCGAGCAACCTTTTGCCATGCCGTTCAAATAAAGGCGTACCTATTTCATCCTCCAGCATGATCAATTGCCGGCTCACAGCAGATTGCACAATGTTCATCTTTTCGGCCACTTTGGTCAGGTTATAACCCGTTTCCTGTAGCAGGTGCAAAATTTCAAGCTGGTTTAAGTTCATTACTCAGTTGAACCAATGGGCATGTTTAATAAATAGCGATACTTTGTCGCCCTTAGCCAGTTCCAACTGCCTAAACTGCTCATTTGGCATTTCTGCAAAAACAGTCTTGGCTGAGCCGTTCTCGCCCTCCCTGCTTAATTCCAGGCGGATTGTCGCACCCAGATGTTGCCAATCTTTCAAAAAAATGGGTGACATTGGTTTATCTGTTTGCTTTTCAACGGCGATATTATGCGGACGCACATGCGCGGTAATCCCTCGGGGTTCATCGAGAACAATACCGGCACTCTTTAGCCAGTCACTGTCACCTTTTTCCAGGTGAAAGACATTAGTCTGGCCGATAAAATGGGAAACGAAATCGTTGCTGGGATGGTCATAGATTTCGCTGGGTGTTCCTTTTTGTTCAATTCTGCCTTTATTGAACACGACAATCTGATTGGCCACTTCCATCGCTTCTTCTTGATCGTGCGTCACAAAAATGGTGGTCACATTCAAGTCTTGGTGCAAGTGCCGTAACCAAAGGCGCAAGTCCTTGCGTACACTGGCATCGAGCGCCCCGAACGGCTCATCCAGCAATAGCACGGACGGCTCTACGGCCAAGGCACGCGCTAAGGCGATACGTTGGCGCTGGCCACCTGATAGCTGGTCAGGAAAGCGGTCGTGTAGCCAGTCCAGTTGAACCAAGTTCAGCAGATCGTGAACATTCTTGCGGATAATCGCTTCGCTAGGCCGGTCTTTGTGCGGTTTGACCCGCAACCCGAAGGCGACATTATCGAATACGGTCATGTGCCGGAATAAGGCATAATGCTGGAATACAAAACCGATACCACGATTCCGGACATCTTCATCGGTCATGTCTTGGCCATTCAACAACACCTTGCCTTCATCCGCACGTTCAAGTCCCGCAATGATGCGAAGTAAGGTGGTTTTGCCACAGCCCGATGGCCCTAATAAAGCCACCAACTCGCCTTCCGGAATCTCCAGGTTGACATGGTCAAGCGCAGAAAAATTGCCAAAATTTTTACTGATATCAGAAAGCAAAATACTCATTGTAGAAATCTCAAATAAAATTAATGGGGAAGTGGTTTATCGGTCGCCCTGCTTCCATTCGAGAACACTCTTTAAAATAAGCGTTACGATAGCCAAACCCGCCAGAATGGACGCACCGGCAAAAGCGCCGACCACATCATAATCGTTATAACTGACCTCGACATGCAAAGGCAGCGTGTTGGTCATTCCCCGAATATGTCCAGAAACGACCGAAACCGCGCCAAACTCACCCATAGCCCTAGCATTGCATAGCAAAACGCCATACAACAGCGCCCATTTGATGTTGGGTAAGGTAATCTGGCAAAACGTCTTCCAGCCGCTGGCCCCTAATGAAAGGGCGGCTTCCTCTTCCTCATTGCCCATTTCCTGCATCAAGGGAATAAGCTGTCTGGCGACAAAAGGGAAGGTCACAAACGACGTAGCCAAAATGATTCCAGGGACGGCAAAGATAATTTTTACGTCGTGTTCGGCTAACCATTCGCCAAACACACCTTCCGCCCCAAACAACAATACGAAAATGACCCCTGATATGACAGGCGAAACTGAAAAGGGCAAGTCGATTAAGGTGGTCAAAAAGCTTTTGCCTTTGAATTCAAACCGGGTAATCGCCCACGCTGCGGACACACCAAAAACGGTGTTCAGGGGAACTGTCACCAATGCTGTCAATAACGTCAGCCTGATAGCGGCTTGGGTGTCCGGTTGCGTCAATGCTAACCAGTAGGCTCCCCAGCCTTTAGAGAAGGCTTGAAAAAGCACCAGGCCTAAAGGCAGGCATAAAAACAGGACAAGAAACCCCACAGCGATGACGATTAAACTGGTTTTAACCCAAGTGGGTTCGTGTAAGGCATGATGCTGTAGTTGAGCTTTTGTATTATTTGTTGCTTGAATAATTGCTGACATGACCTTGGCTTCCCCTAAAATTGCCCTGAGCGCTTGCGTACCCACAGTTGTAATAAATTAATCACAAACAACAGCAAGAACGAGATGACCAGCATCGACAAGGCGATGGCAGTGGCCCCTTCCATATCGTATTGTTCCAGTTTGGTGACAATCAGCAGCGGCACAATTTCAGATACATAAGGGATATTGCCGGCGATAAAAATAACCGAGCCATATTCACCGACACCCCGTGCAAAAGACAGCGCAAACCCAGTCAGAAGTGCAGGAAAAATGTTCGGGAAAATAATCTTCGCAAAGATTTGCAACCGGGATGCACCCATACTGGCTGCGGCTTCTTCCATGCTGGTGTCAAACTCCAGCAATACCGGCTCGATGGTACGCACCACAAAAGGGATGCTGATAAAGATCAGGGCAACCACGATACCCAAGGGCTTGAAAGCGACTTGGACACCAAAATTATCGATCAACAGTTTGCCGAGGAAACCACTGGGTTGAAAAATGGTCGCCAATACAATGCCGGCTACAGCGGTAGGCAAGGCGAACGGCAAGTCGATCAAGGCATGAAAAAAGCGTTTGCCAACAAAGGAATAGCGAACCAATACCCAGGCGACGATAACCCCAAAAAAACTGGCAACCGCAGCCGCTATCAGCGCGGTGGTAAAGCTGACACGAAAAGATGCCAAAACCCGCTTATGGCTAATGATGGCGACATAGTCATCCCAGGTAAGTTGAAAACTGTTAAACACCAAGGTGCTTAATGGGATTAATACCACTAGGCTTAGATAAAGAATGGTGAAGCCAAGTGTTGGCCGAAAGCCCGGCATAATATTACTTTGTGACATCGTTGTTTTTCCGCCTGTGGTTGTCCACTTTGCAATAATATCGAAGGTGGGTTAAGTCGCGCCTAACTGCCCAATAACACATTAAAAAATAGTGTGCCGCGCGACTAACTCACCCTATGTGGTTCTGCGGTGAAAAAAAACCGTTGCAGGTCTATTTACCCGCCCCATATATCTGGTCAAACACGCCGTCATCCGCAAAATGTTTTTCCTGCGCGACATTCCATCCACCGAATTGATCGATTTTGATTAATTGTAGATGCGGGAATTGACCGTCATGTTTGGCCGCAACTTCAGGATCGGAAGGGCGGTAAAAATTGTTTGCAATAATCTCCTGACCTTCTTTGCTGTACAAATATTTCAGGTATTCCGTGGCGACTTCGGTCGTGCCGTGTTTTCTTGCCACATCTTCAACGACTGCAACGGGCGGTTCTGCCAATATGCTCAATGACGGGGTGATGATTTGAAACTTGTCCGCGCCAAACTCACGCAACACCAAATACGCTTCGTTTTCCCAGGTAATTAGTACATCACCAATTTCCCGTTCTACAAAACTGGTCGTTGCGCCTCGCGCTCCCGTATCCAGCACCGAAGCGTTTTTGTATAATTTTGCAATGAATGCTTTAGCGGCGGCCTCGTCATTTTTGTTATGCTTGAGCGCATAACCCCAGGCAGCCAGATAATTCCAGCGTGCACCGCCGGAGGTTTTGGGATTAGGCGTCACGATACTTACGCCCGGTTTGACAAGGTCATTCCAGTCTTTGATGTTGAGCGGATTGCCTTTACGCACAACAAATACGATAGTTGACGTATAAGGCGAACTGTTGTTCGGCAACAAACTCTGCCAGTTTTCAGGTATCAGCTTGCGCTTCTGATAAAGCTGATCGACATCATAAGCTAGAGCTAGCGTCACTATATCAGCCTCCAATCCGTCTAACACGGCACGCGCCTGTTTTCCAGAGCCGGCATGAGATTGATTAATCGTTACTGTATCCCCGGTTTTGGCTTTCCAGTATTTGGCGAATACCGGGTTGTATTCCTTGTACAGCTCACGCGTCGGGTCATAGGAGACATTCAATAGCGATACATCCCCAGCACGCAATTCACCTGATGCCAACACTGTCATTATGGCGGCGAAGACGATTTGTAAAAATTTGTTGTTCATTAGTATGGTTGCTCCTTTTGTAAGGTTGTTTAAAATGCCAATTGGAAACGGGTGCCGAAGGCACTTTCACGAGGCCTGTCGCCGCCATTAGACGCACCTCCCTTAAAAGTCACTTGCTCATAGTCAGCCCTTATTAAAGCATTGTTGTTGAGGTACCAATTGAAGCCGACTGTCCAAGCGCTTGCATGGGTTGCAGATTTGTTGGGGTCGATCAGCAAGAACGTCTTGTTGTCGACATCCAACTCGGTGTAGCGCGCCACCAGTTGCAATGCCCCCCATTTCCCCTCAAAGGGATTGAATGCCTGGATGGGCTTGACCCCTTGGAAGGTGTTGTCTTCACCAGTCAAGACGAAAGAAGCCAATACTTGCCAAGCCTTATTGTTTTGTTTAATTGTTAGGGGATCGGTGCCGGCTCCACTTGCATTGAGAGTCTGGGTTGACGCAACATATTCACCCATCAATCCAAAGGGACCTTTATACCAGTATGCTTGCGGGTAGATGCGGTTAGAATTGCCATCCGCTGTAACCGTTCTTGCTCCGGTTTGTGTATTTGCGTTTAATTG
>PMDM01000114.1 GCA_003155565.1 Methylococcaceae bacterium
AACCTAGTTTTAGGCAATATATTCCTGAAAATACGCTTCTCTTAGGTGCTATACCTTATACTGACTATGATGATTCGTTTTGGCTTCTTGAGCCTGATAAAGTGGTTTCTATGCCGTTGTATATTAAGAAAAATCGAGTTGTTACTCTGAGAGTTCAGTTTGATACTATTCCTTTAGAAATGGAATACAAAACTGGAAATGAAATACACAAATTGAAAATAACTAATAAAAATAGCATTATTCTAAACAATATTCTTATAGATGATTTTCTTTCAAAAGATAGTAAAATTTCATTACCTACAAATAAGTCTGATGAGAGTATGTACGCATTCAAATTTAAGGTCAGCCGACAAACAAAAATATACAATTATGAGTTTGAGCGACATGTTCTAACGTATGACAGAATATTACATAACTTAATAAAACCTACTATGACAGTTATTATTGTTATTGCAATATTAACTGCAATATTAGTGGATTAGCCGCGCAAACATGCAGTCTACCCGTATTGTTTGTATTTTGGGCGCGGCGTATCCACCGAATTGGTGGCTACCGAAATGGCGGGTCAAGACCCGCCTTACAGCTAACCGACGTACAAGCTTAATTTGTAACAGAGGATAGTTTTTTGAGATTCATCTGAATCCTACGAAAGCCGATACCAACCGCCAGAAACATGGTGTAGGCTTTGATGAAGCGGCAACTGTATTTGGTGATCCTTTAGCGGGAACATTTCCTGATTTCGACCACTCTATTGGTGAGCCGCGCTTTATAACCGTTGGCGTGTCATGTGCCGGACGTTTGTTGGTGGTTGACCGAAAGCCCCGAAGAAGTCCGTATAATTAGTGCCAGACCAGCCACTACCCATGAGAGAAAAGCTTATGAATAATGAAGAATCCAAAGACGAACTAAGGCCCGAATACGATTTCGACTTTTCCAAGGCGGTGCGGGGCAAGTACTATCGCCAATTTCTTGAAAGCACGAATGTCGTTGTCCTCGACCCGGATGTCACTTCCGCATTCCACAACTCTGCGGCTGTCAATCAGGCGCTCCGAGCAATGCTCCAATTTGCCGATCAAACATCCGTCTTAACAGGGCGCTCAAACCCGTAAGCTGAAGTGAGGTACGAAATATAACAAACTGAATTATTCATTGTTAATGAATCGACGCAAAAAGTTAATGAACAAACCTAAAATTATCGTAACCCGTAAATGGCCTGCCCTTGTAGAAGCAAGGTTACAAGAGCTTTATGACGTGCAGCTAAACGAAACCGACATCCCAATGACGGCGGATGAGCTGAAAGTCGCCTTGCAAACCGCCGATGCGCTGCTTCCGACCGTAACCGATCCGATTACCGCCGACATTCTGGGCGTACCCAACAAACGCGCCAAAATAATCGGTAATTTTGGTGTCGGTTATAACAATATCGACATCGAAGCAGCAAAACGCGAAGGATTGGTCGTCACCAACACGCCGCATGTGCTGACTGATTGTACGGCGGACATTGCGATGTTGTTGCTGTTGATGTCGGCGCGGCGTGCTTCGGAAGGCGATAGGCTAGTCCGTAACCAGCAATGGACAGGCTGGCGGCCTACCCACATGCTGGGGCAAAAAGTGACAGGCAAAACGCTGGGGTTGATAGGCTTTGGACGTATTGCCCAGGCGATGGCAAGGAAAGCGCATCATGGTTTTGGCATGAAAATTATATTTACTGACCCTTATCCACCCGCTCAAGAAATTATTGACGGGCTACAGGCAACGCAATGTGCAACGCTTGAAGAGTTATTGACGGAAGCCAATTTTGTGTCCCTGCATTGCCCCGGCGGAGAAGCCACCAAGCATTTGATTAACGAAGACCGCCTGAGACACATGCAGCCAACGGCGCACCTTATCAACACCGCCAGAGGTGATGTTGTCGATAGCAAAGCGTTAATCAGGGCATTGAAAGAACGCTGGATCGCTGGTGCAGGCCTGGATGTCTACGAAGGCGAGCCGAACATCGACCCTGGATTCCTGGAACTCGATAACGTGGCACTATTGCCGCACTTAGGCAGCGCCACCGAAGAAACCCGTGTGGCAATGGGTAATCGAGTGCTGGATAATATTGCGGCTTTTTTTGCTGGGCAAGAGCCTGGGGATAGGGTTGCTTAACCATCGCCTGTAAACTTAGGTGATGTAATCCCTTATCCTTTGCAGGTAGAGGCGCAAAATCTTGCGTCTCTACGGATATTTTTTCTCCTCACCCCGGCCCTCTCCAGCAGGAGAGGGAGTTGGATGCTTAACGTCTACCGCCTCTTACCGCACTAACGTCTTCAAATTTGACTTTCAAGGGCTTGCCGCAGTATAGGTTGCCATCTAGGCCAGCAATAGCTGCCCTGGCTTCATGGCCTTCCATCCCAATAAAACCGAAGCCCCTGCACTTACCGCTAAAAATATCTGCGATAAGTTGTATGGAACGAACTTTTCCGTATTGAGCAAATAAGGTTGTTACTGTTTCTTCTGTGGCATCGCTAGGCAAGTTGCCTACAAATAATCGTTTCAAGTGTCATGTCCTAAATATAAGAGTGAGTTGGATTGCGTAACCAACGAGGTGTGATTTAAGCCCACTAAACTTGGGCTTATATAAAAACCGCTTTAGGCTGGGACTACGTTGCTAGCTTGGGGGCCTTTAGCACCAGATTCTACTTCGTATTTGACTGCTTGGCCTTCAGCCAGCGTCCGAAAGTCACCTTGACTGGCGATAGCAGAAAAATGTACAAATACATCAGGGCTACCATCACTAGGTGATATAAAACCAAAACCTTTGGCTTCGTTAAACCACTTTACTGTACCAGTTGCCATATTACTTCCTCATGCCATTGGCATAAATAAATCATTAGTGTTTGATTGCTAACCATACCAGGCAGAGAAGGGGGAAACGCTTGGATTTTCTGAAAGTACCGATCAACACGCAAGGTTTAAATGGAAGAATTTTGCCAAACGTAAACGCCTGATTTTCTTCCATTCATCATCTCATTATAATGACTAACCTCCAGGATAGCTATTGAAATATTCTTATTCCGATTAAACATAAGGGTGTTGGAGGGCAAAGAAAGGCAAACGGCGGAAATTTTTGCAGTGCTATATAATTTAGCTGGGTTCGGTATTTAGCGTACTTTGTTTCATTATTTATCGGTTACCCTTAGGGCAAAACACAGCAATTTTGTGTTATTGCGCTCAGTTTTTTGAAACACCACCACACAAAAAGCAATGGATCACCTTAAAAAATGACCCCAACAACACTGTTCAAATGCCTTGCCGATGAAACACGCTTGCGTTGTATGGTCTTGCTGCATAAAGAAGGCAAGTTATGCGTGTGCGAACTTACTCATGCGCTTGATATGTTGCAACCCAAAATTTCTCGCCATCTTGCCCAGTTACGGCAATGTAACCTGTTGCTAGATAGCCGCGAAGGGCAGTGGGTGTATTACCAAATCAATCCTGCGTTACCTGCTTGGGTGTTCGATATTTTGGATGTGACTGCGAAAGAGCTAGGCGGTGAGCATAAGCAACAAAAAGATGCTGATAGATTGCAAACGATGGAAGGCCGTCCTGAGATGAAAAGATGCTGTAACTAATCTTTTTGGCTATAATATTCGCTTATACGAATATATAAATATAGTAGAGGATATCATGTTAAACATCTTGATTTTATGTACGGGGAATTCATGCCGCAGTATTTTAGGCGAGGCGTTAATTAACCACCTGGCAGGAGACCGGTTTCGGGCCTTCTCCGCAGGCAGCCATCCAACTGGGAAGGTAAATCCTAATGCGCTTGCTACCTTAGTGCGTAACAGTATTCCGACGGAAGGTTTTACCAGTCAATCCTGGGATGAATTCGCGGACATAAAAATTGATATTGCCATTACTGTGTGCGACCAAGCGGCGGGGGAAGTGTGTCCGGTCTATCTAAACAACGCGATAAGGGCGCATTGGGGGCTACCTGACCCCGCCCACGTAATCGGCACGAATGAAGAAATCACCAAAGCGTTTCAAGCCACTTACGATGCGCTCTCCGTCAGAATTCACAAAATGCTGGCGTTGCCGATAGAAGATATGGACAGTGCCGATATTACAAAGGCATTGAATGAGATTGGTAGCCAATCATGAGTGGCAAGCCGTCTGCCATAGGCTTTTTTGAGCGCTACTTAACGGTTTGGGTGCTGCTCTGTATCGCTGCTGGTATCGTTTTGGGGCAGATTCTTCCTGACTTTTTTCAAGCTGTCGGGCGCATGGAAATCGCTAAGGTCAATCTGCCCGTTGGGTTGCTGATCTGGATTATGATTATCCCGATGCTGGTGAAAGTGGATTTCACGGCATTGCATGAGGTACGCCAACATATGCGCGGGATCGGCGTGACGCTGTTCGTGAACTGGCTGGTCAAGCCATTCTCGATGGCATTCCTCGGCTGGTTGTTTATCCGCAACCTGTTTGCCCCCATGCTGCCTGTTGACCAGCTTGACAGCTACATTGCCGGGTTAATCTTACTGGCCGCTGCGCCCTGTACGGCGATGGTGTTTGTGTGGAGCAGGCTCACCAACGGCGATCCGCTTTTCACGCTCTCACAAGTCGCATTGAACGATGCCATCATGGTTGTGGCCTTCGCGCCTTTGGTTGCATTTTTGCTGGGCATTTCGGCCATTACCGTGCCGTGGGCGACGCTCATTACGTCGGTAGTGCTATACATTGTGATCCCGGTGATTATTGCCCAACTCTGGCGTAAGTGGCTGTTAGTCAAGGGGCAAGCGGTTTTCGATGCAGCTATGATAAAGATCGGGCCATGGTCGATTACGGCTTTACTGGCAACCCTGGTGCTACTCTTCGCTTTTCAGGGAGAAGCCATCTTGAAACAACCGCTGGTTATTGCCCTGTTGGCTGTGCCGATCCTGATACAAGTGTTTTTCAACTCAGGCTTGGCCTACTGGTTGAACCGCGCCGTAGGCGAAAAACACAACATCGCCAGTCCATCAGCCTTGATTGGAGCGTCCAACTTCTTCGAACTGGCGGTTGCCGCGGCTATTAGCCTGTTTGGTTTTCACTCAGGGGCTGCACTCGCCACCGTGGTCGGTGTCCTGATCGAAGTGCCAGCAATGCTGCTGGTTGTCCGGGTTGTGAATGCTTCGAAAGGCTGGTACGAGCGATCACCAGCTTGATCGCAAGAGATTGATTTTGTAAGCCAACGGCAAACTGAATATTTTGTAAAATCCGCCACTGATCCTGCGCTAAAACCACCGCCTGTTATATTGATTAACCGCTTGATAACCTTTAAATCAGCAAAAATAGATTATTTAGTACGGTAGAGTACTTTTTTTGCTAGTGGCAGACTCCAGTCCACTTCCCAATAACATCGACAAAGCGCTGTAACAGAATTTTTTATATCTTATTAACAGATATAAATATCGAATAATATTGTTTAATAAAAACATACATCTGCCTTAAGATTTTGCATAGAAAAGAGCGGTTGCTAATTCCAAAAACAGATAAGTGCAGGAGTGATTTGAATGGGTCTTGAAACGAGAAAATTCGATAAAGAACAGCCAGTGACTGATATCGCAAATCAGATTGCTATTGCATTGCAAGGGATTCGCTTTGGCTCGGTTGAAATTATTGTCCACGAAAGCAAGGTGGTACAAATCGAGCGGAAGGAAAAGCTGCGCTTCGACAGGAATTCTAGTCTCGATAGGGCTTCACTATAAAATTCTACCGTAAAAACGGCGAATAACAACAATAGCTATTTGTAAAGACTGACCGGATCACCGGAAGTTTCACATTTTTTGAGGGTTAAAATATGAAAAACTTTCGACGCACCGCGCTCGCAAGCGTGATAAATCTCGCTTTGGCTGGTGTCTCCGATGTCTACGCTGCAACCGATGCAAAGGATACGGCAGCCCTCGAGCGGCGTATCCGGGAATTGGAAAGACTGGGTTATGCGGGTGCATTGAGGTGTATCAGTAATTTAGATATGCAATTTTAAGATAAATGTATCTAATTCTACCATTTCAAAAAATATATATTTTTCGCTAACTTATAACCCACTGTGCACCTACGATTACGGAGGGGCATCTGGTGACATTATTATCTTATCAATATGTGGAGATTACCCTTGAAAACAAAACAATTACTTTTGGCTACCGTGGCAGCATTGTTTTTATCAACTGCAAGTTTCAAAGTGGGCGCAGAAACTGCGGCGCATTTAATTACTTTAGCGCCTTACAACACATTGTTTGCTTTTTTAAATCCTAATGTTCCTACGATAACAACATTGGTTAAAGGCGTTAAAGATCAACACAGTTATGGACAACTGGTTAAATTTGCTCGTGCACTAGAGGATCAGCTTCCGAATAGCCAACTCAGCATAGCCCAATCCGATGGAACTCCGATATTTGATGGAAGTAAGATTGATGATCCTGGCGATACTTTGCCAAAAGGAAACTCGTATGCTCATTTTCAAGCCAAAACAATAACCGAAAACCTAAATACCCGTATTTCATTTTTTGATGCACAAGATCATGTTGACGGTCTCGGTGCTGAAACCAAGTCGAAATTGGCCTACGTCGCTATCCGTCTTGGCAAACATTTGCAAAGTTCCGGCACTGCCAGATTTGCCGTTGTTAAATAGACCTTTGATTAATAGCCATTTCGCTGAATGCTCCGTAAAACCTAGTAGATGAACGAGCAAGTTGAAGACAGCTCTTTTTGTAGTGCAAATACCGTCATTGAATACTGCTAATTCTTATAATTGTGGACTGCGGAGGGCTTTATGGCACTTGAAACTAGGAATGACGATAAGCAACAGCAAGCCAGCGACATTGCAAACCAGATTACCGCCGCCTTACAAGGCATCCGGTTCGGTTCAGTTGAAATCATTATCCACGAGAGCAAGGTGGTACAAATCGAGCGGAAAGAGAAGCTCCGCTTTGACAAGCCGCTTTTCCCTGTTTAGGTATCCACAATTTTAGTTCTACCGTATAAACGGCGAATATCACCATGACCTGTAACTGCGTACTGACCGGACCACCGGAAGTTTCACATTCTTTTGAGGAAGAAAATATGAAAAACTTTCGACGCACCGCGCTTGCAAGCCTGATAAATCTAACCTTGGCGGGTGTCACCGATGTATATGCGGCGGATACAGAGGCCTTGGAGCGGCGCATCCGGGAACTGGAAAGCCGCCTGGAAAAGCTCGACCATGCCGGGGGAGTGACAAATGCACCGGCTGTACAACCAAGTCCGGAAGTACAAAAACTAAACCAAAAGGTGAACACCTTAGAGCGAAAACTGGAAGTGCAGGACGAAACAACGACGGGCTTTTTCAATAAACTGCCAAAGTTTGAGGCGGGCACAGGTGGATTCAAGATTTCCTCTTCTGACGACAAACATCAATTAAGGATTCGCGGGGCGGTGCAAACAGACGGGCGGTTTTTTACGGACGACCACGGCGACAAGATTACGGACCGGTTTGAACTCAAACAGGCACGGGTCTGGATCGAAGGGCGTTTATGGAATGACCTTTACTATAAGATCATGCCAGATTTTGCCGCATCCAACATCCTGCCGGATGCCTATCTGGATTACGCCTACCTGCGTTCTGCCAGCCTGGCGGTGGGCAAGATGAAAACCCCGCTCAGCCTTGAACGCTTACAAGGGGACTCTGACGGCACTTTTCTCGAACGCGCTTTNNTACGGCGGCATCCACGACTTCAAGAATTTCTTCAGTTATCAGGTGGGCGTGTTCAATGGTGCGGGTGACGACGGCAGCCTTGACAAGGACGCAAAAGACACAAATGACGACAAAGAATTTGATGGCCGTATCTGGGCGCACCCATTTCAACATACCGGTTACAGTTGGCTGGAAGGGTTGGGCTTGGGTATCGCGGGCAGTGTCTCCAGCCCAAAAAACCTAGCGCTCAGCAGCCAATCAACGCCCCTTGGCAGGACTAAGTTCCTCGATTATACACAAACATTTAACGGTGCTTTAGCCCCGGTCGCGGATGGTGATTCATACCGCATCTACCCACAAATGTATTGGTATTCTGGACCCTTTGGCTTGATGGGTGAATATGTGCTTTCATCTCAGCACCTTAAAGGGACTTCAATAACGGGCGATCCCTTAACAATTAAA
>PMDM01000354.1 GCA_003155565.1 Methylococcaceae bacterium
GTAATCTCATGCTCAGGCACATCCAGCTCAACTAAAGCATTCTTCAGGTGAGCAAGCACCATGTCCATGAGCCTGTCATTCATACGGGGATTAGTTTGCTGCCTGTAAAACTCGCGCAGATTTTCTGGTTTCTCGTGTTCCGCCCCATAAGCACCAAACACTGTTTTCAGAAAATGATTTTGTTTGTCCAAAAGCTTATCGAGATTGATATCACTCAGAAAAAGGCTAAGGTTATCGTCCAACAATAATTTTCGGATAATGGTTTCGGTAATCGCCTGAACCGCAGTCGCGCCCCCGATTCTTTGGTAAAGCGGGAGATCATGCAGGGCAAAAAAATCACTGCGTTTTAGTCCATCGTCGTCCGTACCCCAGGCAATTTCCTTTTCCACTTTTTTAAGTAAAGGGACATGTTTGGAACAGTGGATATAGGCTTCTTCAATTTCAACCATAATCCAGCGCTCAGGGCGATGCCTACCTTCGGCGTTCATTTCAGCAACAACATCTTGCGGTAGTTCTTTGCGGAATTTCAGCAAGTCTTCATGTTCGACCACTTTGGCTTTGCCATTCACATGTAGGCCGACGGTACTGGCAAAAAAATCGACAAAAATCATGCCGATATGCGGATTTTCGGTGATATTGCCCTGGCTGGCCATCACGCCGTTGCCGCGATATTCGGGATACACCAGATAGTTGTCATTCAGTGCCCTGACGAAACCCGGCCTGCCGAAACGAAAAGAGCAATCACAGTCGCCGTGTTTGTCGGACGTTGCAATAAACAAAACCTCCTGCCTAGCAATGAATTCTTTCATAACCGGCGACAGATAATTCAATACTTGCTTATCATAAAAGCGCAATGCACGTTGCGTAGTGCCATATTTTTGTTGTAAAAAATGCTCACCTTCCGATCCCGGCAATAAAGTGAGTGGAGCTACAGACGGCGGCATTTTCTCTGCTTTGGCTTTAAATAACCGGAACATGTTGTTTCTCCTTTTATTTTTTAATTGAGTCCCACAGGTTCTTATTAAGGAATCCCTTATTAAGTCCTTCGACAGGCTCAAGACGAACGGCGCCCCGTTTATTCAATTCGTTGCTGGCTTGACGATTCCGTTCGTGGTGAGCTTGTCGAACCATGAATGGAATCAACATGTTCAGAGATTCCTTAANNCGCATTTGAAGCCGGATAAGCACAACAGGCGTAAACCCAGCCTTTTCTTCTATCGAGATCGTCAATTTCCGCCTGCTCAGTCATTTCAATCGTGCCTTTCAGGCATTTGACCATGCACTCGCCACAATTCCCGGCACGACATTCATGGCCAATGTTAATGCCCGACTGTTCCGAGATCTCCAGCAGTGAAATTCCTCCATCGGCAACAATGGTTTTGCCTGATTTGGCAAACCTGATCCGATAGTTTCCGCTTGTTTGTTTCGATGGTCGGCCAATAGAAGTTTGCGCTTTTGCTTGTTCTAATGCTTGCGGACTATTGACGGTAAAACTTTCACAAAATATTTTTTCGGCTGGCACAGTCAGTTTCAGCAGATTTTTTTTACACTCCACCATGAACGCATCCGGGCCGCACAAATAAACGGTTCGCTCCGGCAAATCCGGCACCAAATCATCAATCATTTTTTCGTTAACGCGTCCGGTTAAGCCAGTCCACTGATTGAGCGCAAGCGGCTCTTTTGTCAGGGTGGTAAATAACTTGATATTTTTATGCCGGGCGGCGATCAGACACAGTTCTTCGCAATAGATAATGTCGTAGAGGGTTTGAAATGACAGCAATAACGTGACATCAACACTAGCCTCGGTATCGGCAAGCCAGCGCAACATCGACATAATCGGGACTATGCCGCTGCCAGCCGCTAAAAACAGGATTTTTTTAGGGGCGTGAGGTACACAACTAAATTTGCCGAACGGCCCCTTTACATTGAGGGTATCGCCGACCTTCAGATGATCGTTGAGCCAATTGGAAACCACTCCGCCATTCGGGTCTCTTTTTACCGTAATCTCAAGTATTCCTTGATGGGAAGGCGTCGAAGCCAAGCTATAGGATCGTTTGCATTCCTGCCCTTCAATGAGCACAGAAAGGGTAATATATTGTCCGGGCAAGTAATCAAATGCCTGTCCATCACGCCCGAGCCTAAAGGTTTTCGTATCAAGCGTCTCGGCATAGCAATTCAGCACCTTGAATTGCCCGTCTAAGGCTTCGCCCCTGGCAGGTTGGTGGGTAGTCTTTGGTGCTAACAGTCCATTTTGTCCACTCATTTGGACACTTTCAATAGCTACCGGATTGCCCGTGTAGGTAGATAATTCATGTTCAAAAATCTGTTTAAAATCAGATTGTTCATCTCCAAGCATAAGCTGATGATCAACGACATCAGAAAATAAAGTGCAGAATGGGGTTTTATCCGGTGTGGCATGACCGTCACGAAAGCGATGGGCATAGTAGGTCTTTCTTAGCGGCGCGGTTTTCGTTGTACTGGCTTGATTGAACAACCGTTGCACCCAAAGCACTGCTGATTTTTTATTATCGTTATTATTCATAATCATCCACTACCCGTAAAGTGCCGTGATGTTACCGAATATTCATTCTTGTAGCATAAAGTTTATCCATTTTCAAGCATTTAATCTGTTAATAATTCCACTTCAAAGTAGTGAGTTTTTCACTACAAATACATTGGGTTTATGTATTAACGTAACACTAAAAACTGCTGTTTTCACCCTACTTAAGGAGGGTATGTCGTCTATTCGACATTCAATTGTTAAATACACATAGCGATTATTCTGCTCTCTTATTTTGCAGATACAATGACAATAATCCCTCGTTTTCGGACAATTTATAAGGTGATTTGTCTGCGATTAGACCGCAATGACATACCACAAAATAGAGGCTGCTTGCTGTTTGAGGTATCCCAAATAAAGTTATCAAATTAGGCATTTATCCTGCTCAGTTTTTTTATCCTAAAAAGAGCAGTTGGACTGCCTGGAAAGTCGTTCGTGCTGATGTATAGAAGCATGAATGGCTTTTCAGGCATTCACCCACTGGGTGAGCGGTCAAAAATCCCGCCCACCCTTTTTATACATCAGGCGAACGGGATTTTTGACCGCGCAACTGCTCTTTTTAGGTTTATAGATTCTGCCCTGTATTTTTAATGACGATGTACGTCATCTGTGGGTAAGGTACGACAGGTGATCTTACAAATAGATTACAGATAAGAAGATTTTTGCGGGGACTGAAAAAATGTTAAGAAGACCCTGAACAACCCATTGCCATTCGTCCTGAGCCCTTCGTCTAGGCTCAGGAGAACCCTGTGAAGGATTTATTTAGCGTTTCGTTAAGTTATGAAGATTGGGTTGCCTGTTGATTGGCAACCATACGATGGTAGCATTCGTATTGTTGGGTTAACAATAAAGCAGTTAACCCAACCGCTTATATATTCTACTCGCTAACTAATCCGATCAGCCAGCGTTCCACCAACAGACGCTTTAACCGCACAGAATTTGAATTCCGGTATTTTTGCGGAAGGGCCCAGCGCATCGTTGGTGAGCATGTTGGCATTGGCCTCGTTATAGCAGAATGCCATGAACACATTGCCCTTTTGCATATTGTTATCCGAGCGGGCAAAAGCGGTAATCTTGCCTCGCCGTGACTCTATGGTAATCAGTTGTCCCGCAGCAACGCCCAGGTTTTTCAGGTCTTCTGGATTAAGATTAACTACGGGATCAGGCTCAATGGCATCCAAGGTAACCGAATGCCGCGTCATGCTGCCGGTATGCCANNGCCAGTGTTCGAGCTGGCGACCGGTAATGAATACCAAGGGATAATCGTCATCAGGCAATTCGTCAGCGTGGATATATTCGGCTGGAACAAACCTACCTCTACCCGATGGCGTTGGAAAACCGTCAGTAAAGATAATAGGTTGTCCAGGATCGCCGATATTTTCCAGCGGATAGGTTAATGAATCTTCACGTTCCAACCTATCCCAAGTCATCCCGGCAATACTGGTCATCGCCTGACGCATTTCATTGAATACATCTTCCGGGCCGTTATAATTCCAGTCACAGCCCAAACGGTTGGCAACTTCCTGGATAATCCAAAGATCTTGTTTGGCTTCGCCGGGCGGATTAACGGCTTGCCGTCCTATTTGCACCCGTCTGTCGGTGTT
>PMDM01000287.1 GCA_003155565.1 Methylococcaceae bacterium
TGTCTACGTCAGCCCCATGAAAAGGACTATCGCAACCGCACAACCTTTGTGCGAGGCTATAGGTTTACCTATGCGGATCAGTGATGGGCTTCGTGAAATCGCTTACGGCGCATGGGAAGGCCGGGAACAGGAAGACGTAAAACTTCACTATGAACAAGATTATATCCGCTGGCTGACAGAACCCGCCTGGAATCCACCGACCGGCGGCGAAACAGCCGGTAGCCAGCCGCGCGCTTCCTATCATCACCGAAATCGAATCCAGATATTTAAGAGTGGCAACGTGTTGGTGGTATGCCTCCTGGGGAGATGTACCTGTGTTCGGCCTAACTGTAACAGGGCAAAAATTTAATCCGGACATAGTCATCCCCGAACTTCCAGGTAGCCTCACATTTAGCAGCCATCTTCAAGGTAAACTTGATCCCAAAGCGTTATAAATCACTGCCAATATTGACAAACTGACCGGCCAATTGCGCAACCAACCATTGAATGCAAATGGCAAACTGGCTATGAATGGCGATCAACTCACAGTTGATGCGCTGCGGGTTGCATCAAGTGCAAACAAAAGCGCAGTTGATGGGTTGCTCGGACAGAGTAGTGGCGCCCTCGTCATTTCTATCGAAATGCCAACTTTAAGCACGTTATGGCCAACCTTGGGTGGCAATCTAAAAGGAAATCCAACTACAGGGTGGCTGGAAGAATCCGACAGTAAAATTCGAAGCAAAGGCAAAGGTCTGCAATTTGCCGGACACAGGTCGGGAAACCATTGGCTTTGTGGGTAATCTGTACGCTACCGTACCGACCTTGTTAGGTTTTACGCGTATTGTTGCAACCGAACCATAGGGAAAAATAATCTCGCTCTCGAAGTTATGTCGCTGCTTGCTCTGCGATCTGGGGACTTGCAAACGATAGCTACCGACAAGGAACATAGGGCTGACTCATCGAAAGAAAAAGCTGCGAGGTGATATTCCAGTCCTTCCTGTTAGATTGCAATACCCACGAAAGGTAAATACTATGAATGGCACAGACACTATCGCCACTGAACTGGCACACATGCAACACAAAATGCTGGTGTATTTGCAAGTACACTGGCGATTATTTTTAATCGAAGGTATTATTTTCATAATGCTTGGCGTTGCCGCTGTCGTCATACCGCAGTTTTTTTCCGTAGTCATCGTCATATTCTTGGGCTGGATTATTGTATTGGCAGGTGCAATTCAGGTCAGCCGAGCCATATTTCTCCGCGATATGCCCGGTTTTGGTTTGTGGCTGGGTTTGGGTATTTTGCAAGTTGTTGTGGGCTATCTTCTCATTGCTGACCCTATTGCTGGGGTATTTACCCTTACGATGATTATGGCCTTATTTTTTGCCTTTGAAGGGATCACCAAAATGTATTGGGCATACAAACTGCGCCCGTTACCACATTGGGATTATGCTTTTTTTAGCGGCGTAACAGCATTGGTTTTTGCAGTCATCATCCTGATGTTCTGGTCTGAAACGGCGCATTGGCTGTTAGGGTTGCTTGTGGGCATTAATATGATTGTTATGGGATGGTCGATGGTGAAAATGAGCCTACGCCATAAAGTCATCGACTGATAGTTGCCTATGGCTGCTTTTTATTTTTGCATGGGTTGTAGTGATATTACATGTTTACTAGCTGGTAAAAAGCAGCTTAGGCCAGTGGATACTGATAATGACCTTCAGGTTATGGGCAATAATGCGAAGCATTGCTTTTTTTTGTCGTCAGTTAGACAGATAAATGATGCCCATTCGGTTCGATTCCTAACATCACAAAATTGCACCGAGAGACTCAATAAAGCCGTAACTATTGATACCGAAGCGCTTCGATAGGCTTCAGGTTGGCGGCTTTGCGAGCGGGGTAGAAGCCGAAGAATACGCCGACTGCGGCGGCTACCCCGAAGGAAAGGAATACGGAACTTAACGTGACGACGACCAGTGTGTCATTGTATTGGCTGAAGAAATAAGCGCAAGCGACACCTAGCACCGCACCAATGAAGCTTCCGGCCAACGAAATCATTACGGCCTCAAAAAGAAATTGCAGCAAAATATCGCGTGTTCTTGCACCTATCGCCATACGGATGCCTATTTCTCGGATTCTTTCGGTGACCGAAACCAACATAATATTCATGATGCCAATGCCGCCAACTAAGAGCGATACTGAAGCAATGGCACCGAGCATTGTTGACATGGCTTCCGTGGTGCTGGCAGCGGCTTGTGCCACGGCTGCAAGGTTGCGGACGGAAAAATCATTTTCTTGTCCGATATGGATTCGATGCCTTATCTTGAGCAATTCGGTCATGCCCTGTTCGGCTTTCGCCATGACTTCGGCTGATTTGGCTTTGACCATAATTGAGCGAACCATACCAGGGAATTGATTGCCGAACAGTTGGCGTTGGGCTGTCGTAATAGGAACAAACACAGTGTCGTCTTGGTCTCTGCCATCCAGGCTTTGGCCCTTCGCTGCCAGGATGCCCAACACTAAGAAAGGGCTGTTTTTTACCCTGACCATTTTACCGACAGGATTTTCATCGCCGAACAGATTACGAACCACGGTTTGACCCATTAGCAGCACCCGAGTAGCCGAGCGTACATCGCTGTCTTTGAAAGCTTCCCCTGAAACGACCGGCCATTCCCGGACATCGAAAAAAGCGGGCGTGGTGCCTAAAACTTGGGTGCTCCAGTTGTTCGAAGCGTAAATCAGTTGGGCGTTATTGGGTAGGTTTGGGGCAACTGAGGCGATTTCAGTCAATTCGCCGATGGCTTGTGCATCGTCCAAAGTCAATGTAGGCACCGTGCCAGAGCCTTGCCGTAGCCCGCCCGCCGACGTTGAGCCCGACAGTACGATGAAAAGATTGCTGCCCATAGAAGCAATGGATTCGTTCACCATTAATTGTGCGCCTTGGCCTATTGCTAACATCATGATTACCGAACCAACCCCGAATACCATCCCCAACATCGTTAACAAGGTACGCATCCGATTGGCGCGCATCGCCGCCCAGCCTTCCCCCAATAATGCACCGATAATCATGAAGCCTGGTCGCTCGCGATTTGCCCATCGACCACCCGGATCAACCGTTTAGCGTGGGCGGCAATATCGTCTTCGTGGGTGACCAGGATGATCGTGATATTTTGGTCTTCATTCAAGTCCTGAAAGATCTTCATGATTTCATCTCCTGTTTGCGTATCGAGGTTGCCAGTTGGCTCATCCGCCAAGATGAGTTTAGGGTCAGTGACCAATGCCCTGGCGATAGCCACACGTTGCTGTTGTCCACCCGATAACTGATTCGGCCTACGATCACCGAATTGAGCCAAGCCAACACGAGTTAGCATTACAGTGGCTTTTTCACGACGTTCGACCTTGCTTTTGCCAGAATAAAGTAAGGGCAAAGCAATATTGTCCAAAATCGAACTCCTCGGCAATAGATTGAAACCTTGAAAAACGAACCCGATCAAGCGGTTTCGCAACAAAGCCAATTCGTCCGAGCTTAAAGCGGCGGTGTCCCTGCCTTCCAGATAATAATGACCGGCTGTTGCGGTATCCAGACAGCCGAGTATGTTCATCAGCGTCGATTTTCCAGAACCAGAATGTCCCATAATCGCGACGTACTCGCCGCTTTCGATGTTAAAACTAACATCCTTAAGCACAGGTACATTTTCCAGATAATTTTTATAAAGCCCAGTAACACAAAGCAAAGGATCTGCCATCAAAATGCCTTGACCCGGAAGTTTGCTTGACCCGGCTTCTTGTCTTCGGATTTATGTTCGCTCTGGTCTTCGAGAATCACCGAATCGCCTTCATTTAAATCCCCACCGATTAACTCCGCATACTTGCCATCGGCGATACCAATCTGCACAGCCACCGGCACGGCCTTATTGTTATTCAGACGGTAAACATTCTTACCGGGCTTGGTGTTACTGCCTTCATCTGGACGGAACTTGAGTGCCGCCAGAGGCAGTTTTAAGCTGTCGTTTCTTTCCTCAATGACGATGCTGACGAAGGCCGTCATCCCTGGCAACAGAATTTCTTCGGGATTATTGACATCAATCACCACATCATAGGTGACCACATTCTGCAATACCTTGGAATCTAGCCTGATTCGGTGAACCTTGCCCTGGAAAATTCGATCTGGATAGGCATCCACGGTGAAATTCACTGTTTGTCCAATCCGAACACCGCCGACATCGGCTTCGGCGACCGAGGTATCAATCTGCATACGTTGCAAATCCTGGGCGATAGTAAATAGGGTGGGTGTTTGAAAGCTGGCTGCAACGGTTTGCCCTATATCGACATTACGCAACACCACTACCCCAGAAACCGGGGATTTGATGATGGTATAAGCATGATTGGTTTTATCGCGCTTGAGCTGACCCATTGCCGAAGCCACTTGTGATTGGGCAGCTTCCAGTGCCTGGATTGATTGATCGAGTTCCAATCGGGCAATATAGTCTTGGGCATACAGCTCTTTAGACCTTCTTTTGTTCGCTTGGGCAAGTTTGAGCGAGGCCTGGGCATTAGCAAGGTTCGCTTGACTTTGTTCGAGTTGGGCATTAATCAATGAGGGATCGATTTCCGCAAGCACTTGGCCTTTTTGTACCCGGTCGTTAAAATCTGCATTGAGCTTATTGACTACACCTGAAATTTGCGTACCCACATTGACAAGAACCACCGGATTTAGCGTGCCATTAGCAGAAATCGATTTGATGATGTTGCCCTTGACTATTTTTTCAGTCCGGTAGTTGGGAATTTCTTCTGATACCCGCCAAGGACTGAACCAATAAATGCCCGTTAGAACGCCGATCAGACAGAGGAAGGCCACTAACTTATGTTGGATAACCCAAAAACGTATCATTAGTTGTTACCTTGCAGGGATAGAGGAAAAATCCAAACGCCCCAAAGCCTGGGCTAATTGGGCTTTTTGGGTCAACCAGGCATATTGGGTCTGGATCAATTGCAGTCTGGCATTGGCGTGACTGGATTGTGCATTCAAAAGATCGATAATAGTACCTGCCCCCGCTTTGTATCGCCCAAGAGCCACCCGTTCGGATTGCTTAGCGCTCGCCAGCAGATCTTCACTGCTAAGGAAGCTCTCACGGGCAGTATTTAAAAGCTGATAGGCTCGCCAGACATCCAGGCTCACTGATTGGTCAAGCTGATCCAAATTAGCACGCTGCACTTCGAGTTTTTCTTTCGCGCTTCGGATTTGGTAAGTCGTATTGAAGCCGGTAAACAAAGGCACACTGACCTGCATACCCACCGACCAGCTTTGAGTATCGCTCGGTAAACTGGTGTGGTTGTAGCCATAATTT
>PMDM01000102.1:0-788 GCA_003155565.1 Methylococcaceae bacterium
AAATAGCTGATTTTTATATTCCACTGGAAATTGATTGCCGCGATAAAAACGTAAGCCTAAAGGCGCAACGTGCGCCTTGAATTTCCAGGCAGGAGCGGTGAATTCCTTGCAGGATTTTCCTGAACCGAACTCAGGATCAAGGATTTCTCCGGCATGGCAAAAAGGATAGCCAAAATGCTCACCCACAGTAGACCACTTGTTTAACTCCTCGGGCGGTAAGTCATCACCCAGGTAATCCCGGCCATTGTCGGTAAAAAATAACGCATTAGTTTCAGGCTGCCAGTCAAAACCAACCGTANNGCAATAATTTCAAAACCAGTACCGTCCGGGTTTAACCTTAGCAAAGACGCGTACGGCTTATCGGGCTTACAAATATTGCAGGGCGCACCAATGGCGGTGTAGAGTTTACCATCAGGCCCAAAGCGCAGGTATTTCCAGCCATGATGCGTATCTGAAGGCAGTTGGTCGTAAACTGCAACGGGTTTCGGCGGCTTATCCAAGGATTGTGTAATCCCGCTAAACCGGATGATGCGGTTGATTTCCGCCACATACAAAGCGCCATCCTTATAAGCCACGCCATTGGGCATGTACAAATCTTCGGCAATCGTATACCGCTTATCGGCAACGCCATCGTGATTGGAATCTTCGACGGCATAGACATTACCGGATGCGCCTGTGCCGACAAAAACAATGCCCTTATCGCCCAATGCCAAGCTACGTGCATTGGGCAGGTTGTCGGCAAATACTGACAGTTTGAAACCGTCCGGTACATGCAGGCTTTTTAGCAG
>PMDM01000102.1:805-4106 GCA_003155565.1 Methylococcaceae bacterium
TGAAGAGGCCATACCATGATGCGAATTTTATTGTTTTTAGCTACTAACATCGCCGTGATGATTGTTATTAGCATCCTATTTAACCTGTTAGGCTTAAGCGGTTATGTTAACGCCCAAGGCGGGATAGACCTGGGATCGTTATTGATAATGTCTGCGGTCATCGGCGTGACAGGCTCAGTTATCTCACTGGCCATGTCGAAAACGATGGCTAAACGCTCAATGGGCGTGCAAATTATTGAGCAACCACAAAACCAGACCGAGAAATGGTTGATTGATGTCGTCACCAAACAAGCCCAGAAAGCGGGTATCGGTATGCCGGAGGTGGGTATATTTCAAGCCCCTGTAGCCAATGCGTTTGCTACTGGCATGAACAGGAATAATGCCTTAGTGGCTGTCAGCACTGGTTTGCTACAAAGCATGACACCTGATGAAGTGGAAGCTGTCGTCGGACACGAAATAACGCATGTTGCTAATGGCGATATGGTGACAATGGCCTTAATGCAGGGCGTACTTAACACCTTCGTGTACTTCTTCGCCACCATTATAGGGCACGTCGTAGACCGCGCCTTATCCGGCGATAATGAACGCGGCGGTTTCGGCATGGGCTATTACGTCGTACAAATGATTGCCCAGGTTGCTTTGGGCTTTCTGGCATCCATGTTGGTCTGCTGGTTTTCCAGGCACCGCGAATTCCATGCCGATGCGGGTGGTGCAAACTTGGCGGGAAAGGAAAAAATGATCGGCGCTTTACGTGCCTTACAACGGGGTCATGAAGCCGAAGAACTGCCCGGTCAATTTGCCGCTTTCGGCATCAATGGTGGCGGCATACAAAAACTGTTTATGACCCATCCACCGCTGGAAGAGCGTATTGCGGCTTTGCAAAACAACAAGTAATCTCACTATTGGCAAATGCCGGACAAACCACTGTCCGGCATTTGTGTCAGGCATAGTTTAATAACTGCCAAGATAATCCATCTTCCCTATTTCCACGCCGTTATGCCGCAGAATAGCGTAGGTTGCGGTGATGTGAAAATAGAAATTAGGTAGCACAAAATCAAGCAGATAAGGCTGGCCTATAAAGTTGACTTCTTTGTCGCGCAATTTTAGTGTGACCGTCCGCTCTTCACTGCCGTTAATTTGCCCGTCACTTACGGATTGCAAAAAAGTGACGGTCTTGGCGATACGTGCCTGCAAGTCGGCAAATGTGGTTTCGTTATCTTCATAACTGGGTACTTCGATGCCTGCAAGCCGGGCAGCGCAACCTTTCACCATATCGGTGGCAATTTGCACTTGTCGGCTAAGCGGGAACATATCGGGTGTCAGGCGTGCATTGATAAAGATTGCCGGATCGATCTTCTTCGCTTCGGCATGAGCCAGTGCCTTATCGAGTATTGTCGATAAATTCCCCAACATGCGTATAAAAACAGGGATAGAGGCTTGGTACATATTAAGTGACATAACTATTCTCCAGTGGTTAGTGGTTTATTTATTACTTCTCAAACGAAAACATAGGGATCTCTAAAAAAGTTGATTCCATTCATGGTTCGACGACCAAAGGAAGTGCCCGTGGTGCAAGGCTCTCCTGAGTTTATCGAAGGGTTCACTACGAACGGAGTCAACAAGACAATTGCTAACCAAACCCAAAAGTTACCGTTCGTCCTAAGCCTGTCAAAGCACTTAAGCAGAAATTTCTATACCTCAAGAAAACCCTCAAGCTGTTGTAAGGTGAAATCTTGCCCTGCCGCTAACGCTTTATCTTCGTCAGTGTTATAACCCCACAATGCAAAAATCAGTTTAACACTTGCAAGCCCGTCGTTTTTCAAAACATTCAACAGTGCGGGCAGCCGGTCTTCAACAAAACAAATCGTTTCGTTGGGATGGGTTTTTAGCAGCCCTTTCAAGACCTCAACCTTGCTGATATTACGATCCAGCCCGAAAATCCGCCCGTCCGCCAGTTCAATCATATTGGCTTTCAGTATCTGTTGAACGAATCGCTCTTGTTTAGTAGTGACCACATACCAAGGAAACTGTGCCCCAAGCTTCTGTAACTTTGCCGCTACGCCGTCAAACAAGGGATTCATGTTGATCCAATCGGCTAAATCATTAGCTATCCAAACATCCCGGGTATCCCCAAACAGTTTTTTTAGCTCGTCAACAGTGATCTGCGTATCTTGCAATAAGCCCTGGATTTTATAGCCATAATCACTGTAAATAGCCTCGACCGTCTCTTCCATATACAGCAAACGCATTGTCAATATGGCCTCGTAACCCGTTTCTATAATCGGCCTAATTAACCGGAAATTTTCTATCATCACTTGAGGAACAACTTTTGGCATGTCATCCCAAATGCTGGAAGCCCCTTTCCAGCCCGTTAGCGCCGTTTCCACCGCGCTATCGCAGATAACNNATAGACTATTCTAAATAAGATCAACCGACCCTATTGATTCTTAACTTACGAATAACGATATGTTCAAAGCGGCGGATAGAGAAATAAGGGTTAGTGATTTTAATCTCCTAGAAAACTCGCCCTGAAATCTGGCGATTGAATTAAAATATAACCAAGTGATTTGACATGAATTATTGTGCCACCTTAAATCGTTTTAGGAGAATAAAATGTTTAGACTATTACTGCTTTGCGCCGCTTTCTTTGCATTAACCGCCTGTGAAAAAGAAAAACAAGACTCAGCCACTATAGGCACCGTTCCTAAACAAATTATCGATAAAACAACTAACGACATTAACCAAGCCACGACAATTGCCGCTGATAAATTGAAAGCAGCCGAGAATGAAGCTGAGCCAGAAGATGTGGAAAAATAATTTTAAACCCTGGTTTGGTCGGCAAGATATGGGATCACTCATTTTGTCACCTCAAACAACTGCTTAATTGGCATCGAAGATATTTTTGATGACTAACCGTTACGATACTAACTCAAGCATTGAAGGGCAGTTTCAGCCTGGTTCTGATGAGACAATGCTGTCAAATAAGCTTGGCATAACCCGTCCAGTCGAGATGAATAGTGTTGAACTGGATTTACTACTTCAATTAACCGATGCCGTACTTGATGAAGTTACAGAAAATCAAGTCATCACTACCACTGATTTATGTACATGGCACCACCGTTGGTTGGGGCATGTCTATGAATGGGCAGGGCAATATCGTTCGGTGAATATAGGAAAAGCTGAGTTTCATTTTGCAGCGGCTCATCTTATTCCTAAACTGATGCAGACACTGGAAGACGAGTTTCTAGCTGTAACCATGCCCTGTAAAGATATGACTGATGAACAGTTGATTGAAGCACTC
>PMDM01000370.1 GCA_003155565.1 Methylococcaceae bacterium
TCTTGAATAGGTTAGGCCTTTTCTAAGGCTAGTTGGGCCATAGAATTTTTTAGTGGAATTTTCTGGCTTCCAAATTCTTCCTAGACTAGGATCAAATATTGCCAGTGGCGCGTCATTTATCATGCTGGCAGCGGTGTAACCCTCCTCAAGCGCTGTGGTGTAAATAATGGGTTTGAAGCCGGAGCCGGGCTGTCTTTTGGCTTGAATCGCACGGTTGAATTTATTCTGATTGAATTCAAAGCCCCCAACCAGCGTCAAGATAGCGCCATTAGAAGGGTTCAGCGAGACAAAAGCGCCTTCAACTTCAGGGGTTTGTGTCAACATCCATGTGCGTTTTTTCGATAGTCTTACCCGGATAAGGGCGTTAGTGCTTAGATGTTTTTTGGCTCTAATGACTGCCCACTTACTATTCTTCCAGGGAATTTCGATGGCTTTTCCATTATAGAGTTTTGCCTCGATTCCATCATCACTCGTAGACGTAACGGTAGCAGCCAGCGTATCTCCAATGATAGGGCTGATACGAATAAGAGCTTCTTTGTCATCAACGGTAGCAGACTTCTTGGCTCGATACCCATGACGTTCATCGTAAGAGTGTAATGAGTTCCACAGGGCTTGTTCTGCTGCTTTTTGCAGTGCTGGGTCAATGGTGGTATGAATTTTTAGTCCCAATGTGTAAGCTTCTTCGCCATATTTTTCATAAGCGTATTGCCTGACCATTTCTGCAATGTAAGGAGCTGAGATGTCGGAGGAGTGATATTGCAGTGTTGCCGTTGAAGTTTCGTTGCTGGCGGTTTCAAAGTCGGATTGGGAAATATAATTAAGTTCAAGCATCCTTTGTAGGACGTAATTACGCCGCTCAATCGCACGGTCTTCATTAGTTATTGGATTGTAAGCTGAGGGCGCTTTAGGTAAACCGGCGATCATGGCTTGTTCTGCCAGCGTTAAATTATTCAGGTCTTTACCGTAGTATGTCTGTGCCGCCGCTGCGATACCATAAGCACTATGACCCATGTAAATTTGATTCAAATACAGCTCAAGAATCTTGTTTTTTGGGTATTCACGCTCGATTCTTAAGGCGAGTATGATTTCTTTTAGTTTACGCGTATAAGTTTTTTCATTGGAGAGCAGGAAATTACGCGTCACCTGCATGGTAATGGTGCTGCCACCCTGCTTTTTTTTTCCGGTCAGCAAGAGTTGTATGCCTGCCCTAATCAAGCCCTTGTAGTCAACTCCGGGATGCTCGAAAAAACCGTCATCTTCAGCCGCTACAAAAGCATTGACAAGCTGCTGTGGAACTTCTTCGATTTTGACGGGGATACGCTTGTTGCCACCAAACTGGGCAATCAAGACGTTATCTTTGCTATAAATGCTTAAGGGCATCTCATAACGGACATCGTGCAGGGTCTTGATGTCCGGCAGGTTTGCAGACAGGTTTTTGTACATAAAGTAGCCTGCACCAACTAAGCCAGTCACGATAAGCGCAATAAAAATAGCGAACCATTTCAGTATGCTGCCGTTTTGCAATTTTATCGACACAAATAATTGAGGTGAGTTTTTATTTAGGCTGCCAAGGCAATGCCTTTTTAAGTGTGTCAATAGATACTTTTGTTTCCAGAGCGCTTCTAAAAATCAGGTTGCGAGTATATAGCAACACTGTAAACAAATAAATTGAATATTTTTTAGTATGAAATTAGAAAAGACTACTATACTTCTGCGAGTGATTATTTAGCTTGTATGATGGTTTTAGGGACATCAACAATGCAATCTCAGGATAATTTTAACGAAATAAGGGCGTTTCATGAGCTGGTTTAATCAGAAACAGAATGCGGTACTCGGTCTGGATATAAGCACTGCCGCCGTCAAGTTACTGGAATTAAGCAAAGTAGGTACCCGCTACCGCGTTGAAAGCTATGCTGTGGCTTCCTTGCCACAAGAGGCTTTTGTCGATAAGAATATCGCTAATACCGACATCATCGCGGAAGCAGTAAAGGTGGCCATCAAACAATCAGGGACAAAGCTGCGAGAAGCCTGTGTTGCGGTTTCCGGTTCAGCCGTTATGTCGAAAGTCATAACGATCCCTGCTTCCATGGGTGACGACGAAATAGAAGATCAAGTCATGGATGAGGCATCGCAATATGTGCCTTATGCGCTTGATGAGGTCAATCTTGATTTTGAAGTCCAGCGTGTCAATGAAGCTAATCCGCTGATGCTTGATGTATTGCTCGTGGCATCGAGAAAAGAAAATGTCAATGACCGCGTTGAGGCCTTAACTAAAGCGGGGTTAAAAACAAGAATTGTAGACGTTGAGGCATTCGCAATAGAAAATGCCTTTACCTTGCTTACCGACCAGTTAGAAGGCTTCATCGAGGGTAAGACTTACGCCGTTGCTGATGTTGGAGCAACAATGGCGACCTTAAATATTGTCCATGATGGTCGCACCGTTTACACCAGGGAACAGGGGTTCGGAGGAAAACAGCTTACTGAAGAAATTCAGCGACGCTATGGTTTTTCATACGAAGAAGCGGGATTGGCAAAAAAACGCGGTGGCTTGCCTGAGAGTTACATTGTCGATGTGTTAGAACCATTCAAAAAAGCAATGGTGCAGCAAATTTCACGGTCTATGCAGTTTTTTATATCATCAAGTGCAAACCGAAGCGTTGATGGAATTGTTCTGGCAGGTGGTTGTGCTTCCATTCCAGGAATTGAAACTCTGGTGGAGCAAACATTAGGGATTAATGCCTATATAGCCAATCCATTCATCAGCATGGCACTTTCCAATAAAGTGAAACCACAAGCCTTGAGTGCCGATGCCCCGGCGTTGATGTTGGCATGCGGATTGGCATTAAGGAGTTTCGATTAATGGCAAAAATCAATCTACTCCCCTGGCGAGAAGAGCTGCGTCAAGAAAAGAAAAAAGAATTTCTATCGTTTGTTGCATTATCCGCATTGGCTACCATCATTGTTATGGGTTTGGCTCATCTTTATATTTCTGGGATGAAGGAACATCAGGAGCAAAGAAACAAGTTGCTACAAGACGAAATTGCCACCCTGGATACTAAAATTGTCGAAGTTAAAACCATCGGGGAAAAGAAAAGCAAACTGTTGGCCAAGATTGATCTCGTGCAACGATTGCAGGAAAGTCGACCAGAAATTGTTCATTTATTCGATGAAATTCCCAGGACAACCCCCGACGGAGTTTTCCTGACCAAATTTACTCAATTAGGCGCTGACCTGACATTTGATGGTAAAACCCAGTCCAATGCCCGCGTTTCTGCATTCATGAGGGCTGTCGAAGCATCCACCTGGTTACAAACACCCAAGCTTGATGTAATTAGATCGCCAGACAAAACCAACGTCGAACAGAACAGCGATTTCATTCTGCGTGCAAAGCTGGGTAAGAAAATGACCGAAGCCGAGAAAGGGGTAAAATAATGAACCTGTCGGAAATTAATTGGGATATTAATGCATCAGGGGCATGGCCAGTACCCGTAAAAGCCTTGGTTATTGCTATTATTTGCGCGGTTTTGGCTGGAGCTTGGTTTTACCTGGATACTCTCGGGCAATTAGAAGAGCTTAACAGTTCTGAAAAAAAGGAGCTTGACTTAAAGACTGAGTTTGAAGAGAAACAAAAAAAATCAGCAAACCTCCAAGATTATCGTGATCAACTGGCGCAGATTGAAACATCCTTGGCAATAATGATCAAACAGATGCCTACGCAAGAGGAAGTGGCAAGCTTGTTGGTCGATATTTCCCAAACTGGCTTGGCGAGCGGTTTGGAATTCAGGTTGTTCCAGCCCGGTACGCCTGTTGCCAGGGATTTTTATTCGGAGTTGCCCATCAATATCCAGGTGATTGGCAAGTATGAAGAACTTAGCTTGTTTGTCAGTGGTTTGGCGGCACTACCTAGAATTGTCACTGTACATGATGTGAAAATGACACCGGTCGGCAAGGAAGATACGATAGTTATGGATACAACAGTTAAGACTTATAACGAGCAGCAAACAGCTGAAATAAAAGCTCCCGGAGACAGAAGAAGAGGGGGAAGGTAATGAAAGGCATAAAATTACTTTCAATAAGCTGTAGTCGACTTAATTTGCTGCTGTTCTCGCTATTTTTTTCAATGCTACTATCGGGTTGCGGTGATGACGGTTTCTCTGATTTGCATAAATACATAGTAGATGTGAAAGCCAAACCAAAGGGAACCATTGAGCCATTACCGGAAGTCAAGCCAGTTGAACCTTTTGTGTTTAAACCAGAAGGCCTGCGCGACCCTTTTAAATCCATCAGCGAATCTGAAGAGGCTGAAGATACCGGAGTTGCAACAGGTGATGGTATAAAGCCGGACACCTCACGGCGTAAAGAAGAATTGGAAGCATTTCCACTGGACAGTTTGAGGATGGTAGGTACTGTAACCATGAAAGCCAATTTATGGGCCTTGGTGAAAGCGAGCGATAAAACCATTTACCGCGTACAAGTTGGGAATTATATGGGTAAGAATTACGGAAAAATTATCCGTATACTGACCGATAAGATTGAATTAATGGAAATTGTTCCTGATAAGCCTGGCGCTTGGCGTGAACAACAAAATTCATTAGCTTTAACAGAGTGATTTTGAGGGTAATAAATGAATAATAAACAGGGTGATATCATGTGTAACAAAATGGCGCGGTCACGGGTTACGCACATTAGTTTGAGCTTATTGTTATTAATATTCCAAATTACATTTGTTAAAGCTGCCGACCTTACTATAACCGGTGTTGATGTTGCTGCCTTGGCGGGAGACAAAATCCAGATACAGTTGGAAATGAGTGGCTCGGCCATCGCGCCCAAAGTATTTCAAACTGACAATCCAGCGCGGATTGCCCTTGATTTTCCGGGTGTGGCAAATGGGCTTGATAAAAAAATGTATCCGATCAATCAAGGCGCGGTGAGCAGTATATATGTCGCGGAAGCGGCGGATAGAGTGCGTGTGGTGATTAACTTGGTTGAGTCAACAGCGTTTGATACCAAAGTTGAGGGCAACAAGGTATTGTTGTCTTTAAACAATGCGCGGACAAATGCGCGGACAGCGACATCAATGCCCGTTGCAACTGCAACGAGACCGTTCGTCAGGAAATCAACGCCATCCTCGGTCGCCGCAGGTTTGATGCCTGAGCAAGGTATCCGGGGTATAGATTTCAAGCGTGGCGACAATGGAGAGGGACGTATCTTAGTTTCACTGGCGAACCCCGATACCATCGTCAATACCAAGGAAGAAGGCGGGAATGTCGTGTTAAATTTTATCAACACTCGGCTACCAGATAATTTATCAAAACGGCTGGATGTTTCCGAATTCGCAACGCCGGTCAAGACCATTTCGGCGACATCGACAAGCCGGGAAACAACCATTATCGTAGGGATGCAAAACAGTCTTTACGACTATTCCCTGTTCCAGTCGGAAGGCTTGTTGACCGTTGAATTCCGGCCTTTGACCAGCGAAGAGAAGGAAGTACTGGACAGCAAACGGGAGAAGTATAGGGGCGACAGGTTGTCCTTGAACTTTCAGGACATTGACATACGTAGTGTAATTGCTATCTTGGCCGAATTCACCGGGCAGAATGTGGTGGCTGGCGATGATGTGGCCGGAACGATTACCCTGAAGATGGATGACGTGCCTTGGGACGAAGCACTGGATTTTATCATGATGACTAAAGGGTTGGAGAAATTTGAATCCGGCAATGTCATCCTGGTTGCACCAGTCGGTAAAATCAAGGAATACAAAGAAAAGCAACAGGCAACCGAGCAAGTTGTCGAGCAACTGGAACCATTGGTAACCGAATACATTAAAATCAATTATGCCAGGGCGGAAAATTTCAGGAATTTGTTGAATGGTTTGGATACAGGAATTTTTGGCAGTTGTGGATCTGGAACTAACACATCCGGTTCGGGATCGAGTTCAGGGTCATCGGGAAGTTCATCATATTCGGGTGGGGGAACAGCAACCCAGGGTTTCCAAGGCGGTGGTCAAATGCAGGGAGGGCAAAGCCAAACGAGCCAAGGTACGAGCGGGAGCGGCAACACCCAAAATGAAAGGTTTAGAATCTTATCCAGCCGTGGTTCTGCGGTTGTCGATGCGCGGACAAATACCTTAATTGTACGTGAGACAGCAAAACGTCTGGAAGAAGCCAAAAAACTGATCCGTAGGCTCGACATTCCTGTACGGCAGGTGATGATTGAGGTAAGGATAGTCTCGGCATCGAATAACTTTGCTAAACAATTGGGTGTGCGGTTTGGAGTGGCTAAAGAAGCTGCCGCAGGAGCAGGCAAGAACTTTGCTCTAGGTGGGCAATTTAGACCACTCACTACAACCACAACTACTACTGGGGGGGATGCTACTTCTACACAACAAAGAAGCCCGACCGATCTGCTGGTTGATCTTGGCACTAGCAGTAATCCCTATGGTGCACTGGGGATGACTTTGGCAAGGGCGGCTGATTATGTGTTGAATCTTGAGTTATCGGCCCTGCAGGATCAAGGTCAGGGGGAGCTTCTCTCTAACCCCAGGGTGATGACTTCTGACCGCTGCCAGGCCATTATCAAGCAAGGTGAGGAGATTCCCTATGTAAGTGTTGGTCTTCAGGGTACTACGACAATATTTAAGGATGCTGTTTTATCATTGGATGTGCTGCCGCAAATCACGCCCAGTGGCAGTATAGTGATGGCGTTAAAAGTTACGAAAGATGCTAGAGGAGCGCTAACTCAAGGTGGCTTTGGAATTAACAAACAAGAACTTCAAACTAATGTCCACGTCATGGACGGTGAAACGGTTGTTTTAGGCGGGGCTTTTCTGGAAACCATTGATAATCAGACAAATAAAGTACCGTTTTTTGCTGACTTGCCTGGCGTTGGTTTTTTGTTTAAGAGAACAAATAAGGTGGATGACAAAAGTGAATTGCTAATTTTTGTCACACCAAAAATTGTAAAAGACAATGTAGCGACAAACTGACCGCTTCAACTTGGAGTGAAAAGGGGGCATAATGCCCCCTTTTTTAATGCGTTGAAATAACAGCACTGGATGACATTGGAGAACATTTATTTGATAGGCCTTATGGGGGCTGGCAAAACAACCATAGGCAGACAATTGGCAAAATCCCTGTCGATGCCGTTTTATGACAGTGACAAAGCCGTTGAGGAAAGCACTGGGGTTGATATTCCAACCATCTTCGAATTTGAAGGCGAGGAGGGTTTTCGGGATCGCGAGCAGAAAATGATCCAGAAGTTAACTCAATTGCGAGGCATCGTACTAGCCACTGGCGGTGGTGCTATCTTGCGTGAAGAAAATCGGAAATTACTCAAAGACAATGGCTATGTAGTCTATTTGCAATGTTCTGTGGAAAGAATACTGGAGCGAACACGCCGAGATACACAGCGACCCTTACTAAGGACAGATAACCCCAAGGAACGACTACAACTGCTATTTGAACAGCGCCAACCGCTGTACTTATCCTGCGCTGATTTCAAGATAGATACGGGCATCCACAAGAGTAAAACAGTGGTTAGCCGCATTCTCGAAGAATACCGGGTAGTCAATCGAGCCAATCAATAAGCCATGAACACACTACAGGTAGAGTTAGGTAATCGTAGTTACCCTATTTATATAGGTTCCGGCTTGCTGGATCATTGTGATCTGTATGCGCGGCACATTAAAGCCAAGCAGGTATTGGTGGTGACTAACGAAAAAGTTGCGCTCTTATACCTAGATAAGGTTTTAGCACAGCTTAAGGCTTACAACGCTACACAGGTCATCCTGCCGGACGGTGAACAACACAAATCGCTGGATGTCCTCAATCAAATTTTCGATACTTTATTGCTGAACAAATTTGGCCGCAGCGCGACATTGATCGCCCTGGGTGGCGGTGTTATTGGTGATATGGGTGGTTTTGCCGCCGCTTGTTATCAACGCGGTATTCCATTCATTCAAATACCCACGACGTTGTTGGCGCAAGTTGATTCGTCCGTAGGCGGGAAAACCGGGGTCAATCATCCCTTGGGCAAAAATATGATCGGCGCTTTTTATCAGCCTCAGTGCGTTATCGCTGATACGAATGTCCTAGATACCCTTGATGAGCGGCAATTGTCCGCAGGTCTTGCTGAAGTCATTAAATATGGCCTGATTAGGGATGCTGAATTTTTTGGCTGGCTGGAAGATAATATGGATGCTTTATTGGCTAGAGATAAGCAAGCCTTGGCTTTCGCCATAGAGCGTTCATGTATCAATAAGGCGGAAGTTGTTGCGGAAGATGAGACCGAATCAGGGGTTAGGGCGACGTTGAACTTAGGCCATACCTTTGGTCATGCCATCGAAACAGGCGTGGGTTATGGCGAATACTTGCATGGCGAAGCGGTTGCTATTGGTACGTGTCAGGCAGCGGATCTTTCCAGACGAAAAGGCTGGTTAAGTGATAGCGATGTGGAAAGGATTGTTGCCCTTTTCAAACGGACCAGGCTTCCGGTTTATCCACCTGATACGCTAAGTCCTGAGCAGTTTTTAAAATTCATGTCGGTAGACAAGAAAAATGTCGATGGTGAAATCAGGCTGATTTTGCTAAAAGCCATTGGGCTAGCGACCTTACCCGTGGGTGTTGATGAAAAGTTGTTACATCTGACACTTGAGTCCTATAGAAGCTAATTACCATTACCCTGTGAAACCCCCATTGAGTACTCAAATAAAATCACCTGTTTCTGGGTATCCGTTGATAACCAGGGAACGCACCCAGAAGCTTGAGCTGTTAAATCATCTGATTGCTAACTTGGCCCATGCGATTGTTGTCTGTGGCCCCGAAGGAATTGGTAAAACCCTATTACTCAAGGGTTTTCAGGAAACCACAATAGAATCTTGGATATTTTGTTGGGTAAAGGCTGATAGTCAATTAACTCTTGAAAGGATTCAGGAATTGATAGGCGAAAAAATAACGCAGAATATGCCTGATCTTAAGCCCCAGCCTTTGGCAAATGTCTTTGACAGGATGGCAGGCTGGAACATGAAAATTGTGCTGGTGATTGATGATGCAGGCAACTTGGCGCCAGGGTTGGTTGAAAAGATTATTTCATATACGGACGGTAAGCCTGTTTTAAGGATTATTTTTGCACTAACCCACAGTGAGTTGTATTTGAAAAACGGCACTGACCCTGCTATTGAAGAGTGCTATCAAATCGAAATTCCGCCGCTATCAGAAAAACAGTGTGGTGAATATCTGGAATATTTATCGACATTGCCTAGGCCAAGGATTCAGTTCAGTGCCATCAATGAAAGTATGGTGGCGGCACTTTATCGTGAAACCCACGGTATACCGGGAAACATACTTACTAAGCTACCCAAAGATGAAAGTCACAACAAAATCGATTATTCTAAGACCATCCTTATTTATGCCGTTATCGGCTTGATTGCCGTAACGCTGGGTGTGCAATGGTGGAGTTCCAGGCCAAAAATAGTTAACGAAAAAGTAACCACTGCTGTAACTAAGCAGGAAAATGGTGAGAATGTTCAACAATTATCGGTAAAGCCAGATGTTTCTGTACAAGCTATTCAGCCGCAATCTGTTAGTCAATCGCCAGAAACGCCTGTGCCGCAACAAACACAGCAATCAGCCGAAACGTCGAATACGGGCATTTCAGCCGGAATTAGAAATGATGTCATAAATGATTCGCACAGTCAGGCGATGATTGAAGAAGACTTTAAACGTGACGATACCCGCTTACAAACCCCTGTTCCTGTTCAAGCCAGTGAGCATCTTAGTCAGCCACAACCTAACAGTACGCCGCAGGTAACTGAAGAAGTTACGGTCACAGATCAAGTACCAATAAATGCACTCGTTCTTTTGGATGAAGGCGGACATTGGCTGATGGAACAGCCTGTTGAAAATGTCACCCTACAACTCATGGCCTTATCAAACGAGCAAGCCATCATCGAAGTTATGCAAAGGCATCAGGCATTGGGGCAAAACTTGAGAGTCCTGAAAACCAAAACCAGGAGAGGCAGAGACAGATTTGTCTTGCTTTATGGCTCGTTTGCCAGCGCCGAACAAGCAGAAAGTGAGGAGGTAATGTTGCCTAAAGAACTACAAAAAACCTGGATGCGTAAAATAGCCGCAGTCCAAGGAGAGATTAATGTTACAACGCAAACTGCTACGCCTGAATAGACTATGACAACACTAAAAAACGATACATTCATCAGGTCACTATTGAAACAGCCGGTGGAATACACGCCGATATGGATGATGCGCCAAGCTGGAAGGTACTTGCCCGAATATAGGGCGATCAGGGAACAGGCAGGTAGTTTCCTTAACTTATGTACCAATCCTGAATTGGCCTGTGAAGTCACGCTACAACCCTTACGACGCTTTGATTTTGATGCCGCTATCCTGTTTTCCGATATTTTGACCATTCCTGATGCAATGGGTTTGGGGCTTTATTTCACCGAGGGGGAAGGGCCAAAATTCAAGAATCCCGTAAGAACGATTGCTGATATCGATAAGTTACCCATCCCCGATCCTGAAACGGAATTGCGTTATGTAGTCGATGCAGTCCGTTTGATTAGAAAAGAATTACAAGGCAGCGTACCGCTAATCGGATTTTCCGGTAGCCCGTGGACTTTGGCGACTTACATGGTAGAAGGCAGCAGCAGCAAAAGTTTTCAAAAAGTTAAGGGTTTAATGTATGAACAGCCCAAACACATGCACATCATGTTGGATAAGCTGGCGCTATCGGTAGCAGCCTATTTGAATGCACAAATTGCCGCTGGCGCTCAAGCCGTTATGTTATTCGATACCTGGGGTGGCATGTTAACCTCAGAAGATTATGCCGAATTTTCATTGTATTATGCCAAACAAGTGCGATCTCTGCTGAATACGGGTAAGGGCGAGCAGAAAATTCCTACTATCCTGTTTACAAAAGGTGGCGGACAATGGCTGGAAGCCATGACCGGTGCAGGTTATGATGCACTAGGTTTGGACTGGCAAACGGACATTCAACTAGCCCGTGCCAGAGTGGGCGATAAAGTTGCGTTGCAAGGCAATATGGATCCTGTCACGCTTTACGCGCAGCCCGATTATATTGTGGATAAAGTAAAAACTATTCTGGAAAAATATGGCCAAGGTTCTGGTCATGTGTTTAATTTGGGACACGGTATCTTGCCGGACATTAATCCCGACCATGTGAAAGCGATGGTGGATGCTGTTCATCAATACAGCCCACAATATCATCGGATCTGATAAGCTGAGTAAGAATAGAGGAGTGTTGATTATGAAAAAAGTGAAACATTTTCTAGCCATTGTATTGTTGGTTAATACGGGTTTTGCTTGGGCAGAAGTTGCACAAGCTGAGAAAAAGATAGATATCGTGGTGAACAGAAGTCCAACCTGTAGTTGTTGCGGAAAATGGGTAGAACATCTAAAACAAAATAACTTCAATGTAAAAGATGTCGTTTCAGATGATATGCAGTCCATAAAAAACAAATACGGTGTCACTCAAGAACTGGCTTCATGCCATACCGCACTCGTTAACGGTTATGTCGTTGAAGGACACGTACCCACTAACGACATCAGGACGCTATTGAAAAATAAACCTGAGGTTGTCGGTATAACCGTTCCTGGTATGCCAAGTGGTACGCCGGGCATGGAAATGGGTGGCAAAAAAGATGCTTATCAAGTGATTAGTTTTGATAAAAAAAATCAGCAACAGGTATTTAACAGTTATCAGGCTGAGTAATGGTTCTTGTTGGCGACGTTGGCGGCACCAAAACCATTTTGGTGTTGTACGAACCATCTGATAGCGGCTGGGCTTGCGCGAAAAGGGCGTTATACGCCATTGCAAAATATAGTGCGTTTACTGGGCTGCTAAAAGAATTCTTGAGGGGTGTTGATTCCGGCATTACTTCCGTCTGCATTGGTGTTGTAGGCCCTATCGTCAATGGCGATTGCGTGGCGACAAATTTGCTGGGGTATTAGACAGGAAGAAATTGGTAAATCAGTAAATGCCGCCAATGTCTGGTTATTAAATGATCTGGAAGCGACGGCATGGGGCTTGTTAGGATTGCCCGGTGCGGATTTTGTAGGGCTGAATCCCAATGTCGTACCAGTGCGGTCTGGCAATATCGCTGTGTTGGTAGCAGGTACTGGTTTAGGTGAAGCCATTATGATTTGGGATGGTGCGAGTCACCGTATCATCGCCACAGAAGGAGGCCACGCTGATTTTGCCCCCGTCGAACAACGGCAGATAGGCTTGTTAAGCCTATCTGATGGAAAAGTTGATGAGCATGTTAGCTATGAAAGATTGTGATAAGGGCATGGCTTAGTTAACATTTACGATTACTTACAAACAGATACAATTTGCACCCGCCCAAGTGAACACTGAACAGCAGATGCTACAAGATGATCTGGCAGCTATCATAGGTGAGGTTGGAGTTTAAGGGGCGATCAGTTTGCGTTGAAGCACTAATCTTTTTTGCAGGATATACGGCGGAGTCAGGGAATCTCGCCCTAAAATGCTTGCCTAATGCCAGTGTTTATTTAGCAGGAGACATTGACGGAAAAATTTTGCCAATATTAAAAAATGGCGAATTCATGAAAAGTTATTCTCAATAAAGGACGTATAAAGGTTGTCCTGGAGAATATCCCCGTAAAGGCCTGCATTAATCCAGATGTTACTTTATTGGGTGCGCTGAAGTTTATTGAGAAAATGGCAGATAAAAACTCTGGATGAACAAACCATCAAATTTCTTTAAAGAAAGGTGCTAGAAAAACAAAATCTGATTTAATGATATGTTTTAATATTTTCTCAAATCTTTAGTAAAGTGTGATTCACAATCTCTATTCCTATTAGATTGCCAAAAGTATCTTCAATTTAAAAGCCGATGTAGCTCAGTTGGTAGNNGACTCCCATCATTGGCTCCATAAATATCAATATATTACGTATTTATACAAACAAGTGATACTATCTTGTGGTCACTTTAATGGTCACTTAAAATTTATGTCCCCCCAAATCCAATCATAAAATCACCTATATTCTGGTAAGCGGGAAATTGATAAACAAATTTTCATTGTGGAGACAATGCGACTGGTGTTTTATTATTATTCTAAACACAATTACTTCTGCCACTTCATTTTCAATCGATTTTTGTTGTCGCATCGCGGATGCGTAAATAAGGATGTCTTAGCAACAAATAAAAATTCAGACAAAAAGTTGTTTATTGGGTGGCATATAGGGCGAAAGACCATATTTTTAACCAACAGTTGCAGATGCAACTGTTCGGCATCATATGCCAAAGTCAATATGCAGCGGAAACCAAGACATCTGCTATTGGCTTGCTGCTTATAATCTGACTTTAGCAGACAAATAACTGGAAACTGCAATCTTCGCTCGCTGGACGCATCAAGCTATTGTCCTGACAAATTAAGTGCCCAATGAATAGTTCAGTTAACACTTAAATCAAGATGCTCTGTCGCCAATACCCTTTCCGCCATTAAATCAGCAGACTGTTAATGGTTATTTTCCAGCCGAAGCCCTATTCTCATAAAATTCCATCACCTTAGTTGCCAACCACATTTGCGGGTTTTTTATGACAGGCGGCGGAACTTCCCCGGCCTTACGCATTTTCCAGAATTGTGTTCGCGTAACGCCAAGCTTCGCCACCATGTCGCTAATCTTTAGGAATTCTTTGTCTGTTTTGTTTGTCATATCAGAACCTACCAATAAAGCTGTCGAAAACGGTCTATGTCATTATTTCGAGGCATTTACATAAAACCCTTGAATCCTGCATCAGACCCAGCGACCTGAACAAGGTAGGTGAGTCAGATGCAGGGTAGTTTGTAAAGTTGCTTATTCGTCTTTATCCTTACCGTCGTCCCTTCCTAAGTAATGCGTGGTGATCGACTCTCTGGAATGCCCCAGCTCCTCAGCCA
>PMDM01000003.1 GCA_003155565.1 Methylococcaceae bacterium
GCTATTGGGTTAAGCACCGCAGTTTATATCGCAAAAAAAGGGGAATCGAAAGAACTGTGGATTCCGTTGACGTATTTCGCGTTAATGGAACTGTTACAGGCAGTCACTTACATTTACATTGATTTATGCGATAACCCCAATAACCAGGTTCTCACGATGCTGGGTTATTTGCATGTCTCGTTCCAGCCGTTTTTTGTGAATATGGTGGCGTTGTACTTCATACCAGAGGAAATCAAAGTCAAGATACAAACCACAGTTTATAGCCTTTGTGCTGTCGGGACTGTTTTCCTGCTGTTTAAACNNGGTTATTTAATTTTCACTGGGGCTTACACGTACTCAGTTACATCCTAGTATCGTTTATTCTGCCGATTATCTACGGCTCCTATAGGTTTGTCGCCTTCCACTACTTGATGGGCCCTTGGATTTCCAGCGTTACCACGAATGACCCGAACGAATATGCGGCAGTCTGGTGCTTATTTTCGATTGCTTTATGCGTGTCGGTCATCAAGTCTCCGGTCAGGAAATACCTGCACGTAAAAACCTGGCCCCTTTATAATCGCTACGCCTCACAAGTTGAACCAGTAGCGGTTACTCGGTAAAAAAGCCAACCCATCAGGCAGTTACGGTGAGATAAATTCACGTAACTGCCCGGTGGTAATGGTTTTTCTGTTAGTGCATTGTTAAGGTTTAATCGCAGACTTATACGACGCAATACACCATCTACCTTACGGACTGTGCCTTACCTCGCTGATGAGCAGGCAGCTTAGGCAAATACAGTAACTTTCACAATACAGCAACCTGTATGTCGAACAGTTGAGACTGTGAGAGCATCATGCAAATCGAGATAAAAACCCAATAACCACAAAGAACACGAAGATAAATAATCATTTAATTTCAATCTATTGAAACTTCGCGATCTTCGTGGTTACTCTTAAAATCTATACTATTGATTCGGCCTTATGAAGNNGCCTTGAGCCTGTCGAAAGGCCAGTAGGTTTCGACAAGGCCCTCCTGAGTTTATCGAAGGGTTCAGCCCGAACGGTTTCAAACATAATCGTACCGAATCAATAAAACGCGAATTCTTTCACAATATCAACTGCTTCTATATGCAGAACTTTCGGTTCGTCCTTACTTAATTTGAATTGATTAGCTGGTATAAAAAAATGTCGGCTTTTGTGATCTTCCACGTCACTATTGTTGTTTTTTGTGATTCATCTCTCAGTATTTTAAGCGTAGTATAGGCTAACATGTGTTTGACTAAAGTTGCCGCCGACAATCCTGTATAAATAAAATAGCAACCACACGCTAGCGAATCACGTACCACCTTTTGAATATTGGCAACGATAAACTTTGCACCTTTTTTTGAATTCAGAGTTCGAAGCTCTAAAAAAATGGAGAACACAATGACCGAACAAAATAATCCACAATCTGGAAGCAATGTTAAACACGAACCGCCTTCGAAACTGGCTTCAGACCTGTCTCCAGGGGTTGACGACTCAAATTTGCAACAAGTTGCAGAAAAATCCGTATCACAAAATGTCGGCTATCGTGCATTGATTGTTGATGATAATGTCGCTTTTCTAAAATTGTTATCATTCAGTCTTTCTATGCTACCTCAAATAGGCGTGATTGACTGTGCCGAGAGTGGTGAAAATGCAATAGAAAAAGCTGAAGCAACGCAATACGATCTCATTTTTATGGATGCGATGATGCCAGGGATTGACGGATACGAAGCCTGTACTCGTTTGCGGGAAAACCCAGGGTACAAAAATACGCCCATTATTATGGTGTCAGGACTCACCTCACCCTTAGAAGAAATTAAGGGAATCATAGCCGGTAGCACAACTTACATAACAAAGCCCGTGCAGCAAGAACCGTTCAAAGAACTCGTTACCAGAGTGCTAGTCTGGCTAGAATATAAAAAAACATCTGATGACAGTTTCAATTAATATTACATGTAAAGTGTAGAATGAGCTTTAAGTTTATCGGATCAATTACAAGTTCGAAGCCTACTAGCCTTTCGACAGGCTCAAGGCGAACAGAGTCAATACTTCACAAGGCCGAATCAATATTACACGATATACCTTGACTTCATCGGGGAGGAGCCCCACACTATCATCTGCTTGAAAATAAGATTTACCCTCTGTTTACCATTTCGATGTCTCTCCAGTAGTTTCTCGTCCTGTTTTTCATTTAGTAATTTCCAAATTTACCAGCTCTATCAGCCTTTTTAAGGCTTTATCCTCAATTTATTTATAGGACTATTATGTCAACAATAACTACCGGCACCGTTAAATGGTTTAATTCTGATAAAGGCTTTGGCTTTATCGAACAGAAATCAGGCCCAGATGTCTTCGTTCACTTTAAAAATATCACCAATTCAGGTGGCTACAAATCCCTTGATGAAGGCCAAAATGTACAATTCAGCGTCACGCAAGGCCCAAAAGGTCCGCAAGCTGAAAACGTAAGCGTCATCATCTAAAGTTATACCGGAATATGTTGGGGTTAAAATAACCCCAACATAAACCACACCCTCTATACATGTCGGGAGATTCGTGCCATGGCGAAGCTATGGCATCGAGTAAACAACACCCTCCACATCGGCGCGAAAAGCATGTGCCAACCCTACCCCCACTTTCAAAGCTGAACTTTTGCTTAAAAAAGCCAACTAATTCGTGTGAGTTTCTGTTTTTTATTCATATCAAGACAGGAATTGATGAATGTGTCACTATGACCTTAACCCAATAAAGGGTTACAAAGTCTTTTTCAGCCCCTAAATATAAGCTGGGGAAGCGCAAAAATTAACACACGTAAGGAGACATCTATGAAAATCATTAGCCAATTATTATTAGTTATTTTTGTTGCTGCAACTTTGGCAGCCTGCGGTGAACAGGGCAAAGGCCCCAGTAAACCGAAATATTCCAGTTCAATCCAAATATCTTAGAAATAAATACCTTTCTCAGGTTTGGCTTGATGTCACTGTAATTTCCTCACGCATACAGACGCTGGATAGGGTTTCAAACCCCGTCCAGCCCTGAAGTAGGAAGTTTTTGAATTTTCAAAGATTCCTTTATACTCATCAGTCAGTTATCAAGAATATAGACAAATGATGAGAACAGGCATCATAGGGTTAGGCGCGATGGGTCTGGGCATGGCAAGACGAATTGCCCGCGCAGGTTATCTGGCTGCCGTTTATAACCGCACCGCAAGCAAAGCCCAAGACTTAGCCGAAGAACTCCAGGTTACCGCCCTTCAACCCGAAGAACTCGCCGCACAAGTCGATTTGGTGCTGATTTGCGTTTCCGCCGATCAGGACGTGCTGGAGATGATTACCGCGATCGGCAAGACTATCAAACCCGGTTCCATTGTGGTGGATATATCCACGGTCAGTAGCGACACGGCGCTTACCGCCGCAGCCATGCTGGCAGAAAAACACGTCGCCTTTCTGGATGCGCCCGTATCCGGCGGCGTAGAAGGCGCTAAAAACGGCACGTTGGCTATGATGGTGGGCGGTGACGCGGAGGCGCTGGAAAAAGCCCGGCCAGTGTTGGAAGCCATGACCGGACGTATCATACATATGGGCGCTACTGGCTCGGGGCAAGCCACCAAAGCAGTCAATCAAATTATGTGCGCGGGCATTAATCAGGCGGTCACGGAAGCCCTCGCTTTTGCCCAAGCTCAAGGATTAGCGATGGATAAGGTCATTGATGTTATCTCAGGCGGCGCGTCAGGTAACTGGTTTCTACAACATCGCGGCTCGACCATGACCCAAGGCATTTTTGCACCCGGATTTAAACTTGCACTGCATCACAAGGATTTAAAAATCTGCCAGGCGATGGCTGCTCAAACAGGGAGTGCACTCCTTTAACCGATATGACGGTTGCTGCTTATGAGCAGTTAATGGCTCGCGGATATGGTG